>CAZCVY010000026.1:0-47929 GCA_964501985.1 uncultured Acidobacteriota bacterium
AGTGTAAAGGATGTCCTGATACACGCTGTAAAGGATGTCTTGACACAGAACACACAAAGGGTGCCCCTCGAAGGTTTGCTTGCGACCACCCGAAAATCCCGTCAATCAGGGACGAGGCGGGGTGACGTTGAGAAGCAGGCCGGTGGTGCCGCTTCCCGCTTCGACGGTCGGCCGGACGCCGTTCCACTTGTCGACGGCCTGCTGCTGGACGCGCAGCTTTTGCCATTCGAGCAGGACGGGAGTAATGGAGCCCGAGAGCAATTGGTTGGCCTTCGCCTCGCCTTCCGCCACGGCGATCTTGGCGTTGGCCTCGCCCTGAGCGACGGCCACGGCCTTTTTGGCCTCGGCCTCGGCTTGCATAATCTCATTCTGTTTCTGCAGCGCGATCTGCTGCGCCTGCACCTTGGCGTTGATGGATCCGATCACCGCCTCGGGCGGCCGCGGCGCCCCGATCAAACCGAACTGCTCGATGACCACGCCTATGGTCTCGACCTGCGTCTGAAGTTTCTGGCGGACCTCGGCGAGAAACGGACCGTTATCGCCCATGATCTGTTCGATACTGTACTTCCCGGCGGTTTCGTTGAACATGTCGCGCGCCACGTTGCGCAAATACCCGTGGGTGAACTTATCCAGGTCGTCGCTGCGGAACTTCACGTAGAACGCCGGAACCTTCTCGGCGCGCAGAGTGTAGCTGAGCGAGATATCGGCGGAGATCAGCATCGAATCCTTGTTGGTGAAGGTAATCTCCTCATTCACCGGATGACCCTCGTTGGGATCGCGCGTCCATTTGGCGGTCTGCACAAACGTGGGGTACTCGAATACCGACTCGGTCATGCGATTGTAGAACACCCACCCTGTGGTGGCTGGGTAGGCGTCGACTCCACGGCTCGTCCCGGCCATGCTGACCTTGATGCCGACGTAACCGGGGCCGACGCGCGTGCACCCAAAGAACATGATTATTATGACCAGCGCGCCGGCAAAGACCAAACCAGTGAGCGCTCTTCTCAGATTCATGACGCCGACTCCTTGGTATCCACTGTGGGGTTGTGGATCGTTTTCGCTGTTTGGATCGATCGATAGAAACTTTTCACGCATCGCTTCAATACCTCCCAATAGAGAAAGAAACACACTGCTGACCCGCCGAGACCCGCCACGACATCGAGATTGCTGGGCCGTGAGGCGAGGGGCAAAAGCCAGCTCAGGCCCAGGCTGAGTGCGATGGTGGCGAGCACGGCCAGGAGCACAAGACCGAGTTTCTTCATGGCGTTCTCCTTCAGGGCGAGGTTGGCGCTCTCCGGTGTGGAGCAGGACAAGGAAGGCTGCCGCAGACGCCCGTCTTTAGGCGTCTGCGAACTTCGGGAGGGACGCTCTTTCGCGGCTCCATGTCGTCGAGAGTATACTCTCCTGTGGCTTACCCTTCTACCGCTGCGTTGACGTTGCATTTCCGTAGAGGGCAGGGAAGAACCGCAGACCTCAAAAGCGGAGATCTGCGCTACGATTGTGCATTGATTTCGGCTTAAAGTGTGGGACGGTCGCGAGACGAAGCCCGTAAGGTGGGCCCTCGTTTTTGGGGTCCCGGGATGGCAGCGAATGATCAGGGGAGAACCGGCAGGGCCATAGCTAAGGCACTACTTGGTGAGCAGCAGTGAAAACTTGTCAAATCCGAACGGCCCATCTTTTCCCTGCGGGGCATAGGCCACGGAGAAAGAGGCGTGCCAAGGTATATCTGTGTTGTCCTTTTTATCTTGAGGCGTAACTGTGAGCGCGCTGCGAGACGCCTGCAGTCCTTTGGAGTAAGTCCAGACCTGCAGGCCTGGGTCACTGGTGATGTCTTTCAGATCGCCGTTGGGGAGGACCAGCAAAACGGTTAGCTTATTCGTCGTGCCTTGCCGGAGGTGGACGGTGTTCGCTTCCCGCAAGTTGTTGGCGGTTTCCTCGCGCTTCCCGCGCGACGTTTTTGACCACTGCTCCCGGATATACTCCAGCCCTTTGATTTCCTGACCGTTCAACTTGACGACGAGTTGGAGGGTCGGCTCTCTTTCTTCCTGCGAATTAGAAACAGCGGGAAAGGACACCATCGTTGCTACGAGGATGGTGAAAGAACAAACCAAATGAAGTAACGTGACGAGTCGCTTCATGGTGCAGAGAGTCCCTTCGCTTTCCGATCCTGCATGCACTGCGATCTCACATCATTACGCATACTGATGACTTCTCTTGCCGCTTCCCAGTTCGCCGCTTGATTGAATCCCAACACGGGCACGTCCTCATTCACCCCCGCCGCAATGCATTGGTTCAGCTCTTGAGCGATGGCATCCCAGTCCGCCTGTGTCCCACAGCCGTCTTTGTCCAAGGCATTCTGCAAATCCTGGTTGATGTGGTAGTTCGCCATGGCTTGTTCACATCGCAATGGTGCAAGTATGGTGTGGGTGCGGCATGCGGCTTCGACCTGCTTCCACTGTCCACTCTGAGTCGTGAAGGGGCTGACGAAATCGGAAATGACGGAGTTAATCCACGGTTTATCGCTGATGGTATTGGTGCTGCAAGATGCCGAGGCGATGCAGGTCTGATTTCGAATGAAACCATTGATAGGATCGCCCGGAGCAAGCTTGATGTTTTGTAGCTGCTTCACCGCGTCGGCACAGGACTTGTGAGTGGGTTTGACGGTGGGGAAAAGTGTCTGGGCGCCTTGACCACCTTGAGAGTAGCCTTGGACACCCTTCGCGTTGAGGGATGGGGCGGAAGAATCGTCAAGAGTCTGCGCGTTGGTGTTGACCCCCATTAAATTCAGAGCACTGGGCTGCGGCGCAGCAGGAGCAAAGATTCCGCCCACCTGCTCCGCGATGGGAAGGATCAAAGACCGACGGACGTTGGCCAAAGCCGCCTGGCGCGACACGATGCGGATTTGCAGTTCGTTGTCTTCGCGCATGTTCCCGCCATGAACCACGAAACGCACGTAGGCCACGTTGGGAATCATAACCGTCCAGGGGCCGCCTGTGGCGGGAACCGGAGGCAACCTGCTGCCTTGGCCGCTAAACAGGACCTGCTCCCGTAACTCTTCATTGCGGAGATTCGCCAGGAAGATTTTGCGCTGCCTCTGCGCATCGAGCATGGCCCGTCCTGGAGGCCCCATTTTCGCCAATACCTGCTCGAGGGGCGGGGCTTGAAGGTTGGGTAATGGAATATATTGGCCCGCCGGACCCAGCGACTGCCGAACCGCATTGGCGGGATTTCGCGCGATACTGTTGTACCCCTGCTCCGCCTCATCGACCCAATCGCCCGCCAACTTCGACTTGTATTCGGGAATCAACGAGTCGATGTCGGCCTTGTAGGGACCAGGCATCCGGTCGTACGTGACCCCTGACTGAATCGCCCAACTGATGGCCTGTAGTTCTCCCGGCGGCTTGCCGGCCACCGTTCCCCGCCATAGGACGTTAGAAATGGTCTCCGCCTGCGTGCCCTCGACCGGGCCAAGCTTATACGCCGTCCCTTGACCAGGGCGGTGCACCGAATACTCCGAGCAATAGGCCATGGTCCGCACAACGTAGTCACCTGGGGGCAACGGCTTCAATAAATTGACGTCGGTCGGCTCCAGAAGGTCGCCGTGAAACTCGCCGCCCGGGAGCTGAGTTTCTTCGACCGTTGGGAATGCATCATTGGCATTGAGATTTAGCGGCAGAGTGTTGCCAATTGCTTTGGCTAACCCTTGCTCGATGAGATATTCCAGGATGTCACTGGGGTTTTTCAGCGTGGAAGGCAGCAGTCCACCTTGATTCGCCGGAAAGCCTTGCGAAGGCCGCCGGTGAAACAAAATAACGGCGAATGCCACTATGGTGCCCACCACCAACGCGGCGCAGCGCCGAAGTTTCGATTCGGTCAGCATCTTCAAGCTACCTTGGAAAGGCCTGCCCTTTTTTCTCTTATACACCAAGGCTACTTTCTTGTCGCGGGGAAATCGGGGACATCGCCCGAGCCCGCCGCGAGCACTCCACTGATTAAGAAAAGGCTCAAGCCAGCACAGCGCACATGCGCGTTGGAGTCTGAGATGGAGAGAGTACGCGCGCCGTTGGTGAAAATCAAAGGGGCGGAATTTCAACGCTGTTGGAATACCGGGGAGAGCGCCGCGGCGAGTGACGGACTTTGTTTCTGGTTCCGTGTGGGGTGGTAGGCGTATATCAACTGAAGGGTTCCGGCCGAGACCTGAGGGAAGGGGACTTGTTCCTCGGCCCATCCTTGCCCATTCAGGGCGGTTTCATACGGCTTGATCGCCACCCCGCTGCGTCCCAGGACCTCTTTCTGGAACTGTTGGTAGGCGTCTTTCCCTAAAATCACCACCGTATGCAGGTTAGGGAACTGGTTTAATTCTTCGCGCAAATGGCGTGCGCAAAAGGTCAGGGCCTTCTCCGGGACTTGAGGGGATTGAACGTGGCAGCGCAGGGCATCCGTCAGCACGAACGCATGCTTGAAGTCCTCGAATTTTTCGACTCCTAACATGGCGTAGAGTGCTCTGTCGAAGCGGTCGGGATGCTCGGGGTGTTTGTAGAAAAAATGCTCGGGGTTCATGGGCGCGTCTCGCCCGATGACGAGCACTCGCACGCAGTTCAAGTCCGGGTAATCCCGCTTCAAGTATTTCGCCAAGTATTCACGGGGAGGAATCATTACCGAGGACATCGCCGCGCAGTCGCGGCAGGCAGCGATTCGTTGGCACAGTGTCTCGACCTCGAGTCCGGGGATGCGCGCGCGGGGGTCGACCACCGGCCGCGAAGCAAAGGCCAATTGCAGCAGAAGTTCCGGGCTTGCCCCGGGGGGGCCAAGAATCAGGTTGTCAATCAGTCGCACGGGGCCCAAGTGCGCGGCAATAAGCGCCACGGTGCCGGCGGTCACACGCTCGACGGGCTCAAACTGCAAGGGATCGACCAGCGCCAGGTAGTCGAGCGTTACGCGGGATTCTGTTCGCACCACCTCGCGCATGGCTTCCAGCAAGTTCTCGGAACGAACTTCTCCAGCCTGAACGAGCGCGTCGACGCGGCTCAGGCAACGATGCAGGGCCGCGGCGGCTTGGCGGTCCTCCGGGCTGAGCAGAGCGTTACGGGAACTCAACGCCAGGCCGTTCGCCTCGCGCACAATGGGACAGATGACCAACCGCACGGGGAGGCCAAGATCATCGACCATCCGGCGAATAACCTGGACCTGCTGAAAGTCTTTCTGACCGAAGTAGGCCAAGTCGGGTTGCACCAGGTTGAACAACTTCAGAACAATGGTAGCCACACCACGAAAATGACCGGGCCGCGCGGCGCCTTCGAACGGAGCGGAGAGCTTGCCCGGCTCGACGAACGTGTCGAATTCGGCAGGAAACATATCCTCGTCGCGAGGAGCGAAAATCCCATCGACGTTCAGAGCACGGAGAGTTTCAATATCCTTCTCGAGGTCGCGGGGGTAACGGGCAAAATCCTCGCCGGAATTGAACTGGGTGGGATTCACGAAGATCGAAACGAGCACGGCGTCGCACTGCTGCTTGGCACGGCGAATAAGGCTGAGGTGGCCTTCGTGCAGCGCTCCCATCGTCGGGACGAGCGCCAGCGACCTGCCACGAGGGTGAACTTCACGCCCGAAGCTTTGTAAGTCCGCAACCGAAGTGATCAGCCGGGTGTTCATTGATGTCGAGTTCCGCCGCGAGCCCGCCCGCGAAGAGCGTCAGGGAGCAAAGGGGGCTGCGCGGCAGGCTCCGCAAGGGAAAAAATCTGCCGGAACTGGCGCGCACAACTCTCAAGACGTTGGGCATCGCGGCGGTCCAAATGACAAGGCTCCAGATTGTTGGGGTAGCACCCCTCCGCGAAGTCGGCGCAAAAGCTGCTCACACGGGAAACCCGATTCTTCGCTCTTCCCTGGCCATAACATACTCCCGACTTCATCCCCGCGCAATTGCCAGCCGGTTAATGACCTAACATGCACATTCGACCGTATATTGCCCCTCATTGCGTCGGAGATAGGACCTCGCACGGAGGTTTAGCGCGGCGTCGGGCTGCCACTCGATCATCGGTTCTTCAATCGAGAAGCGGGCATGTTAATATCTAGTACGAATGTACCATTTATGAATTATCTCGCGTGTCCGATTTTTATAAATAAGTCAGGAGGTGGTATGCGCAAAAGGATTGTGGCATTTATGTCATGTATGGCCGTCATCCCGGTCGTGGCGCTGATGGTGTCGTGCTCATCACTCGGAGGATCCGGGACCGGTGCTGGTACAGGGACGGGGACGACGCCTACAGCCAGCGGGTCCGTAGTCACGTTCGGGACCGATGCACCCGTTTGCGACGCTGAATCATTTGTCGTGACCATCACGTCGGCGAGTCTTGTGCCTCAAAGTGGCGGAACGCCGGTTTCGCTGATTTCGTCAACGGCGCCGGCGACCGTGGACTTCTCCCATCTCGTAGATTTCACGAACATTCTGAGCGTCGCAAGCTCCGTGCCCGCTGGGACGTACAGTGGTTTGCAGGTAACTCTGTCCAATCCCCAGTTAATTGTCCTCAATACGTCGACGAGCCCGGTGACACCGCTATCGGTTCCTGTAACTCTGACGGCAACATCCACCACTTTTACTATAAGCCCAGCTCTGGTCGTTTCCAGCGGCACGATGAGCGCGCTCAACGTGGATTTTAACCTCTTGAAATCGCTGGCAGTTGATTCCGGCGGGCAGGTTACGGGCACGGTTGACCCCGTAATGACCATCACGTCCAACTCCGCCTCAGGGCCGCCAATAGGCGCCGCCGATGCGCTCTATGGAGTTGTGCAAAGCGTGAGCACCACCAGCCTTCCGTCTGGCTATAATGGTAGCTTCGCCCTCACCTTGGGTGACGGGACTGGGCAGACATTGACTGTCCTGACGAATAGCCAGACAACTTTCGAGGGTGACGGGGTAACAACCTTTGCGAATCTCACGGCGAAGACCTTTGTCGAGGTCTCCGTATCCGTCAACTCCGACAATCAGATTGTCGCTCAGGAGGTTGATGCCGAGGAGCCGACATCCACTACCAACCAGCAATCAGCATTTTTGGGAAGGATTATCAACGTCACGCGCGCCGGTTCTAGCAATGCCACTGCCTTCACCTTGCTCGTGGATGCTGAAGTCCCCGATCTCAGCAGCGTGGTCCCGCTGCACTCCACGCTCAACGTAACTTTGTCGGGCACGGTCGCCTACTTTACCAACGGCCAGGCATGGAACCGCCAGGATTTCACTTTCGGACCTCAGACTATAGGTCTGGGGCAGAAGGTGGCAGTGTTTGGCGGTCTCCAAGCGGGCTCGACTCTGGCTGCGAGCAATATCTTCCTAAGGCCGCAGAACCTCTTAGGAACGTTCCAAACCTTGCAAGCTTCTGGCTCCGACGGTAAGACGGGCGCTTTTACCATGGTTCCTTGCAGTTCCCTCTTTGGCGGACAGGGCGTCACCGCGATGACTTATGGCTCCACTTACTTCACGGGCGTCACGGGATTGACGGGACTTGCCCCCACCCCGATGCTCGACACGACGGGGCTGCTCTACTACCAGCTCACCAGCGGGACGACACCGGATGGGGCCGCTTGGACCGCACCTACCTGGGTCATTGAGACAATCGGGGTTCATCAACCCCCCAACTAGGAGAGATACTACGGTGCAGACGGGCTCACGGGACTGCTCCCGCCATGCCCTCCGCCGGCCAGAGCGGCTGCGGCGCCCGCGATACCGCCTCCCGCCGCAATGGCCACGATGATGAGGGTCGTGTGGGAGTGTGACGTTGGCGACGAGGTGGGGCGCGGCAGGTTGCTGGGCGGCGCGCTGGGTGTTTGAGTTTGCCCGGGCGTTGTCCGCAACGGCTGCAAGCCTGGAATTCCAGATGCGTTCGCTGCAACCACGACCTTACTTCCCGTCGGCAGGAGGTACGATTGGCCTGACTGGATTTCCCCGATTCTGAAATCGCCGAATTCGGACTCGATCGAGGTGGTGGCGTCCGCCATAACTCCCACGGTAATCTTCGCGGGCGCCGTCGACGTGGGCTCGATGTGAAATCTCGTCGTCGCCACCAGGGGAGTGCTTTCGCCCGAGCTCTCCGCCACTAGGGTTCCATTCTGAAGGTGCAGCCAGATTCGATCCACGGGGCGAGTGAAGCTTGCTGTGGTGTTTTCATCGACGGTAACTTGATTTGCCGGCCACAATTGAATGACCACATGCCCGGCTGCCCCCGTCACGACCGCGTCACCGTCATAAATCCACCCATCGGCGGGAAGGGGCCGGCCATTCCGGGTCGCTTCCGCGGAAGTAATGACTTTCCCGATCACCTCGCCTTGTTCGTCCGCCGGAGCCGGGGATTTAGTCCCGGGTGCAGGTATCTGGGCCTGAAGCCCTTCGGCAAGCGTGTAGCTCTCACCCGAACGGGTCTCCGTGATCGCGACATTGCCCTGTTGCGCCTCGACAATCGTCCTTTTGTCGGGTAGGAGAGCCACGCTGAATTCAACCATCCCCGCGCTTTTGGGCTCAACTCTGTACGTGGCAGTCTTCACCACCAATCCTTCTCGATTCTCCCCCTTGACGGCTAGTGTTCCGGACAGAAGCCGCGCGACAATGCTGCCCTCACCGCCGCTGAAGCGCACCTGCGTTGACCCTGCAAGCGAGGCCCGGCCCGTTGGCGACAAATTCAGGAGTACCGACCCGCCCTCGCCCACACTTACGGCGTCTCCGGAAAGGACCGTGCCGTTAGACAACAACGCGCTTCCTGCAACGCTCGCATTGGACGAGGTTACCACCTTGCCGACGATTTCGGGTGCTCGACCCATCGCGAGAGCAAGCGCCGAGAACGCGGTGAACAGCACGAATCCGAAAAACGTCAGCCGCAAGGGACGCGTTCGCATGATTTCCTCCGTCGAACCTCTTTCAATTCTCACTGCATCATCATGAATCATTGGCGTTAACATGGGAGTCGATCTGGGAACCTACCTCCGGCGAATGGCAAAGGACAATGCGGGAGGCGCAATGAAGGGCTCCTCACGAAGGATCTGGTCCAAGCTGGGGAGCACGTGGAGCTTCATCCCGAGGATTTTGCAACGCCGGCCGATTTCACCCAACCGGTCAGGTTCAATCAACTTGGCGCAAATGATCAGGTCAGTTACCTTGTAGCGAGAGCAAAGGGTGTCAAGTCTCTCCGTGTTGCCCAAAACCCGGTACCCTGCCATAAGCCTCTGATTTTTTGTTGGATCGTCGTCCAGAAACCCCACCAGGCTCATGTGAGGGTATTGACGGAGGTCCTGGGCGGTGGACAAACCTCGCAGGCCGGCGCCGAGGATCAGCACGCGGCGCGCGCCTTCTGGAAGCGGCTGGTAATGATGGTGCAGCACATAAAGCGTGCGGCGCAAGCAACGCAATCCCAAGCTGGCGCTAAGGGCGAGCAAGTATTCCAGAGTGATGATGCTCAACGGGACCAGGAACAGAACCGCCTGCCAAGAACTTGCAGGCAGTCCCAGGCGAAGCCCGTATAGCACGAGCGTGATCGGTGCAAATGCCGCCGCCAAAAGAAAAGCGTCCTCGATGGTGACATAGCGCCACATCATGTCGTAGATTCCCAAGCAGCGGTTCACGATCACCCGCAAGGGCGGAATAAAGGCCATGTACAACCACATCTGCCGCCGATAGAAATCCAGAAACCCAGCCTCATAGCGGAAAGTGTAAGCCAGCAGCGCCGCGCCCGCGTAGACTGCCAGGTCGAGCAACATTTGCGCTCCACGACTGTACGGCTGCGCTTCCAGCCCATATTTGCTGAGCCCTCTCGCGAGGGACCTTTCCGGCGCATAGACCAAGACCAAGGTCATCAAAAGTAGTTTTAAGTCCAGCCGGAAGGTGAGGTTCCGCGCGTACTCACAATCCAGGGAGCGTTTTTGCGGAAGCAGGCTCGTCCGATAGGCGGCCTGTGGATTGGCTTGCCGGGCACAGTAGTCGGCCTCGCGGCGATGATGGATGGACGCGTAGGAAGTGACCCCCGGCCGGACCCTGAGCAGGATTCTTTCTCGCGGATCGTTCAAATCGATTTCACTCGCCACTCGGGGCCTCGGCCCGACAAAACTCATTTCCCCCCGCAGCACGTTGAAGAACTGCGGGAATTCGTCCAACTTGGTGCCTCGCAGAAAGGCGCCAACGAAAGTCAGGCGTGGATCGCGGTCGACCACGACCGATGAGCCCAACGCTTCCGCCCCCTGCACCATCGTTCGAAACTTGATCAGAGTAAAGGGCCGCCCGAGATACCCGACGCGAGTTTGCCGGAAGAGTACGGGTCCGCGGGAAGTCAGGCGGACAAGTAGCGCACAAAGGACCAGGATAGGGCTTGAGATCACCAAACAGGCAAGGGATGCGAAAATGTCGAAAAGACGCTTCCCCAGCCGCACGTAAAGGGAGGGGCTGTCAGCAACAGACACTGGTGCTGGCATAACCAACTTGCCGAGCCCGCTGGTGATGGTGGCCATAATTCTCGGGGGATTGGCGAGTTTAGATCACTCGTGTCCAAAACAAAAGCTTCGTATCGACTCAGGACCTGCGGCACTGCCGCTTGCTCTGCGGGCTGGCTGCGCCTGCCCGGAACACTGTCCTAACATTCAACCTCATTCTCGCCGCGCCGGAGGCTCAGCCTCCGGCGCAGCGAGAATCAAGGGAAAAGGGGCGATCGTGGCCCGGAAGGGCTGAGCCCTTCCGCATAGCGGAGCGGCGAAGCCGCAAGGCGCATTTATTTTGGGACACCCGCGATTTTAGATGATGTGGGTCTCCGCAAGCGACTGAGAGATCTGGTCTTAAATTGGCAATTGGCCGACCTCTTCGATCGTCTCACTGGGAGGTTGCGTCTCGAACCGTCTTGATGAGTACGCTGGAGACATCTGTTTCACCAGGACGCGGACGATGCGGGCAGAGGCGTGGCCATCCCAAAGTTTAGGAATACGCCCCTTTTTCCCTTCACCCCGCAGGACCTTCCGCGCTTCCTCGACCAGACGGGTGCCATTGAGTCCAACTAAAGTGTTCGTCCCCTCGCTCAGAGTAATTGGGCGTTCGGTGTTGTTGCGGACGGTCAGGCAAGGAATTCCCATTGCTGTGGTTTCTTCCTGCACCCCGCCCGAGTCTGTGATCACGAAACTGGCTTTGCTCTGGAGTCTCAGAAATGGAAGGTAGCTCATCGGTGGAGCTATGCGCACCCCGCGGGAACCGTTATGCCCCGAACCGGCGAGCCCGCACGCCGCCATTCTGTGCTGTGTCCGCGGGTGGACGGGAAAGATAAGTGGAACTTCTTTCGCAACCTCTTCCAATGCTGCCCAGATCACACCGAGCGTCGCGAGGTTGTCCACAGTTGACGGGCGATGGAGCGTCACCAAGCCATACGGACCCGTCACGTCGACACAGCTTATACCCCAGGGTTGGATTTCGTGCGGCATGAGGGGACGCTGCGCCCGGGGAAGGGACCGTTGCAAAGCGTCGATCATCACGTTGCCAACCAGATAGATGTTCTCTTCCGGTCGACCTTCTCTTCGCAGGTTTTCGACGCCGCTCGGCTCGGTGACAAACAGAAAATCTGATAAAGCATCAATAAGAACTCGGTTGACCTCTTCCGGCATGGCGCGGTCTAAACTTCTCAATCCTGCTTCCACATGCGCAAGCGGCAGGCCCATTTTTGCGGCGGTCAGGGCGGCTGACAAGGTGGAATTCACGTCCCCGACCACGACCACTACGTCGGGTTGCTCTTCCTCCATCACCCTCTCCATTCGGAGCATGATCTCGGCCGTTTGCCTCACCGCTGTGCCCGAGCCGACCTCCAGATTGACGTGGGGCTTGGGGATTTCCAAGTCTTCGAAGAACGCCCGCGACATCTCATAGTCGTAGTGTTGGCCGGTATGCACCAGAATGGTTTCGATGTCGCGATAACGGCTCATCTCGTCCAGCAGCGGTGCGATCTTGACGAAATTCGGCCGTGTTCCAACCACAGTGAGAACGCGCATTCGTGTTTCACCTTAGCAGTTAGTGTGCTCGCTCACTTTGTGAGTCATCGCCAAACGGCGAGGTCCACCGCCGAGCAACGACTCGCGAATTCGAAATGTCGCCAGGGTGGTCGCCCAAAGGCTCTCGAAAGGAATCGGGACGGATCCTTTGCCGGCGATGGCGTTGACGAAGCACCGCATTTCCTCTGTATGCCCCTTATCCTGCCGGAACAAGTGGTTGGAATGGCATCGCTTCGATTGATAAAACCACGACTTTCTGAAATCTTCACAAATCGCGGTGCGGCCGCGCCCGAAGACCTCCAATCGTTCTTTCGCAACGCTCGCGTCGCCGCAGTCCACGTATAGAATTTCGCCCTTCGAGCCGTCGGCCAGGGACACCTGAATGTGCATGTTGCTTTCGTCGTTGCCTATCGCCCATGCCTCCACCTCGGCGGGCAGTGAATCACTGAGAAAACTGAGCAAATCAACGAAATGGCAGACCTCGCCGATCACTCGCCCGTGGCCCTGCTCGGGGTCCCGCGCCCAGTGCCCCTCCGGCAGGTGCCCCGCATTGACCCGGTAGAGAAAGGAAAGCGGCCCGCGGCCGGCGCGGAAGAAATCCCTGCATTGCCGCGCAAAGGGTGAAAACCGGCGATTGAAACCTGCGCACAGAATACGATCCGACCGCGCGTAGTCTCTCGAGATTGCGTCCAACTCTTGCTCGTTCACGCACAACGGCTTTTCCACGAAGATGTGCTTGCCGTTTTCGAGCGCCGCCAAAACCATCGGCCCGTGCAGGTGGTGACGCGTACCGATGAACACGGCATCAATGTTTGGATCGTCTAAAACCTCTGTGGCGTCGGTCGTGCAGTATTGGAACCCGAAGCTTTTTCCCGTGCGGCCGGCGGAGAGGCCAGTGGCGTTCGCAAGGCCCACCATCTCGAGGTTATCGAACTTCTGCAGGACCGGAAGCAGTTTGGCGCGGCTAAAGGTGCCCGCTCCAATCCAGCCGATTCTGATCTTTCCCTGCCTGGAACTCGCAGATGCTCTGTCCCGATGGGGCGGGCGAAGCTCCAGCCGCCGCGACGACGCTCCGGATTCGGAGTATTCAATCAAAATGGCCAAGTGTTTTTCCCGCCGCTTTTGGGTAAGCAGATCGTAGGCGTCGGGGGCCTGGGCAATCTCAAAACGGTGGGTCACCAGTCGCGCGAGGTCAATCTTTCCGGCGGCCGCCAGATCGAGAAAGGCCTTCATGTTTCGCTTCTCCGTCCAACGCACATAGCCCAGAGGGTAGTCGATCCCTTTCTCCTCGTAGGCCGGGTCGTAGCGGCCAGGGCCGTAAGATCGCGAGTACCGCAACTGCAATTCCTTCCGGTAGTAATTCTCGCGGGGCACATCGACTCGCACGTCACCCACCACCACGACGATAGCCCGGTCGCGAGCGATCCGTCCGGCAAGATCAATGGGCTGGTGGGATTTCGTTGCCGCGGTGATGATGACCGCGTCGGCGCCCCCCGCCCGGGGCAGGTCACCCTCAGAGGTGAGCTCGAAGCTCGTGGTGGCAAAGGCCACGCCCAATTTCCGCGCCAGCGCCACGCGGTCCGCGTCGGGATCGACTCCCCACACCGTGCACCCCGCGGCCTGAAGGATCTGCGCCGTCACCAGGCCTACCAACCCCAGTCCCACCACCGCCGCGTGCTCGCCGATTTTTACCTCCGCCACGCGCACACCCTGAAGCGCGACCGCGCCGAGCGCCACGAAGGCGGCGGAGTCGTAATCGACATTCTCGGGGATCGGCACACAGAGGTTCGCGGGAACCCAAACGCGTTCCGCGTGGCTGGCGTAGCCCGTCCCGGCGCACGCCACGCGCTGGCCGACGCGGAACTCTCGCGCTTCCTCGCCCGCTTCCAGGACTTCCCCCGCCGAGCTGTAGCCGAGTGATATCGCCCGATCGAGCTTGGCGCGCACGGTCGCGACGGCGCTCGCCAGGCCGGCGGTTCGCACCCGCTGGATGAGGCTTCTAACCAGGTCAGGGCGTTCGAGCGCTTTGCCCACCAGGCTCATGCTGCCCAGTTTGACGGTCGCGCGCTCCGTTCCCGAGCTGATCAGCGAGGCAACCGTCCTTACCAACACCCCGCCCGGCGCGCAGCCGGGGGCGGGAACCTCCTCCAGGGCGATTTCGTGCGTGCGCAAATCCTGCATGAGCTGCTTCATGGTTATTCCAATGGCTGCGGAGCTACTCCGGCACGGCTAACTGTTGTGTTGCGCCCGCCAGCTTTTGGCTCTCGCGCAGATCGCCCAGTAGGCTGAGGTACTTGGCGGCCTCGGTCCTGCGCAGGTATTTTTCCGTTACTGACCGTCTCCCGTTCGCCCCCAGGGTCCGACAAAGCGAAGGGTCGTCGCGCAGTTTAACAATGGCCGCCGCTGTAGCCTCGGGGTCCTCTGGCCGCACCGGCAGTCCGGCTTCGCTGGCAAGAAGAATCTCTTTCGCTTCGCCTTCGACACCCAGAATCACGGGCTTGCCCGCCGCCATCGCCTCGAACATTTTCGACGGAATGGCGGTCTTGAAGACTTCCTGGTTCCGCAGTGGGACCAGGCAGGCGTCAACGGCCGCAAGGTAGGCGGGGATCTTCTCCCGCGGCTGTTTCTCCAGAAGCCGGACGTTCGGGAGGCGCAGCTTTTCCACGCTCTTGTTGAGTTGCCCGCGCTCGGCGCCGGCGCCCATCAGGAGGAACACAATATCCCCGCGGCCTCTCAGCCGTTCCGCGGTGTGGAGAACCGTCTCCAGCCCGTGGGCCATGCCGAGGGTTCCGGCGTAAAGAAGCACGAATTCATCCCGCAGCGCTAACTCCTTTCGTATCTGCAGCCGTGCTATCTGGGCATCGGTGGAGCCGGGTGGGAGACAGAAGCCCTTTTCGACGCCGTTGCGAATCACCGAGATTTTTCTCTCTTCCACGCCCTGATGAATCAGGTGCCGGCGCTTCCACTCGCCATCCACGACGATGTGAGTCGAGCGCCAATACAGGAACCGGGAGAGGCGGGCCACGCCGCGGTAAAGCAGCGAATTGGCAGACGACTGGCCTACCCCGACGAGTGACTCCGGCCACAGGTCCCGCACTTCGAGCACCCACGGCAGAAAGCGCAGCGTTCCCGCGGCCCATCCCGATAGTCCCACCAGAATCTGGGGGGAGGTGGCGATCACTACGCCGTCGCGCGGAGCCACGCAAGCGCCCGCGAGTGCGGCGGAAGCGGCGAAGGAAGCAAAATTAGCGCTGCGGCCCCACAGCTTCCGGTTCGCGGACGGGTAGAGCCACGTGCGGTACACCTTCACACCCTCGCGCACCTCGCGCGCGAAGCCGCGCTGCCAAGCCTCGCGATACGCCGCGTGCACGACGCCCTCGGGGTGATTGGGGAATCCCGTCAGAACGCGAACCTCGGTCCCATTCCGAGCCCACTCGCGGCTAAAGCAATCCACCCGAACGGCGGGGGCGCAAGCTTCCGGCGGGTAGTATTGCGAAATGTAAAGGACTTGCATCGGGCGAAGCCTTCGGGGGTGTAGCGGCGGGCTCACCCCAAGTTTTTCTGGATTGTGGTCCGAACACTAGCCATTGACCTGCGGCTTCGCCGCTTGCTCAGCGGAAAGGCTGCGCCTTTCCGTTACCGGAGATCACGGACTAATCTCGCCCGCGCCGGCCTGGAAAGGCTAGACTTCCAGGCGGCGCGGATGGGAAAGAAATGAGTGCGATCGCCCGGAAAGGCAGAGCCTTTCCGCAAAGCAGTGGGCGAAGCCCCATGAAACAATTTGATGGCTAATCTGGACAGCGTTGGGTTCAGCCCGCCAAGAGGTCATAGCGGCGAGTTTACCTCGCCAAAAGGCGGCGTAAAGCCGCCCCTACATTAGTGGAATCCTGTGACCTTCGACCTCGATCGATCTTCCCGGCCAATCCGGCACTAGGCGGGGCAGGGAAGCGTCAACTGGAGCCAAGACGTGGATCGTCCCCATGGGCATCGCCCCCTGCCAGGTCCAACGCAACGCGGTGGAGGGTCGACGATTGCCGAAGTCCTCCGAATACCAAGCAGCGCTGAAGGCAAGCTCAGCGGAGCCAAAGATCGCGAGCCTATAAGTCTGATCGTTAAATGCCACGCTCCAACACCGCAAGTCTAGCCCGGAAGCTGCTTCAGGGGTTTCCGCCGCCGGCCGCACGCGCACGCGGGGATGGAAATGCAGAAACGACTCGACCCGGTGTGACCCCTCACCAACGAGGAGATCGGCGACAATCCACGTCTCCGGGGGAAGCAGAAGTATGGTGCGCGAGTGAACCACGCCCAAGCGCCGATAGGCAGCGTGCTTGCCGCGCAGAAAATAAAAGTCCCCATCGCGGCCTCCGCTCATCCGCCCCACCTGCGGGCGGCGGCCTACGCGGAAACTTGCCCAGGTTTCCGCCTGCTCTTCGCCGTCGATGCGCAGGGTGTTGTGCGCGGCGGTCGAGCGCTCGAACGAACGCTCCGGGCTCGCCTCGTAGGTGCTCGCGCCGGTGTCGACCACCACGCGCTGCCCATGGAGAGAAAGTTCGTAACTGAGCACGTCGCAATGGCCGTGGCCCGGCTGGTAGTTCGGCCCCAGCGGACCGCAGTCGAAAATCACGGCGCTGCGGGATTCAGGGCTGCGGATCGCCCCGTATCCGGAATTCGCGAACACCATAACCTCGGGCTCACTTTTCGGGCCTTCGACATGAATCGACGCAGTCCTCGCTAGCAGCTCAGCGGGCGGGGGAGTTGCTCCCAGCACCGAGTCGTTAAAGAGGGGGATCTCGCCATCGGGGTGGAGAATTCCCTTCAAGAATCGCGACATTGACCGTATTTTTTCCGCCAGCAGGCCGGAGCACGTGAGGTCTTGCCCTGTTGCCGCTGAGACGTTACTGATTTCAGCGAGGTCTTCCAAAATCTGCGCGTGATACATAGGTGACCGCTCGAAGTGGCCGCCGTCGGGAAGAATCTGCTCGTCAAGTTCCCGCTCCAGCAGCTTTTCGCCTTTTGTCCACCATCGGGCGCTCGATGACGTTTCGAGCAGCGCTCCAGCAAAGAGCAGCGCCTTGGTGTTTTTCAAGAGGTGATTTGCCAGCAGGTCCTTCTCGAGCCGCCGCTCGAGCGTCGCCACCTGGGCGCCCAGGCTTTCGACCAGCGTTTGCAGTTTTTCGCCGACGGCCAAAAGTTCCAGTGAGCGGCCATGCCGGACCAGAAACTTCAGCCAATTGATGATGCGCACGGATAGCGCGTAGGGCTCCCACCCGACCTCGGTGCCTTGCGTGTTTTGGGCGCACCAGTCGAGAGTGATCTCGAAGGCGGCCAGCAGAGTCGCCTTTTCCGCAGGCAGAGTGAATCCGATGTTCAGGAAATCAAAGTAGTTCAGGTGGTAAAGCCAGAGCTTCTCATGCCGTCGATCGTTCCAGGGAATGGCTCCGCTGGCCGCGACGGTTTGGTGGAGAAAAGTGAATTCGCGCGCTGCCACCATTTTGCGCGACGCTTCCGGTTGCCAATCCATGAACCGCCATCGGCCCGAAAGTTCGCGGAGGCGTACGGGGGCGCCGATTTTAGCGGGCGCGTGCGATTGCGGCAGCACTCGCCGCAGCGCCAGGTAACCAAGTTGCGACCACCGCAGATGACGCAGTGTTCGCAAATAAGTCGCCGTCGTGGGTGGTTTTAGGTCGACGTGGCGGGAAACGCCGGGTTGCGGAGCTTTAGAGTGCGGCAGCTCGCTGCCGCTTTCCTCCGCGTGTGCTTGCTCGGAGAAATTTCCATCTAATGCAGAATTCGCGGCCAGCAAGCTGGCTGGCGAAAAAGCGGCAGCGAGCTGCCGCACTCTAAAGCTTCGCACGCAATTCCATGACTCGTTTGTTGTCTTCATGATTTCGTCATTCTGAGCTGAGATGCGACCTCTCCCCGCCTTGACCTAGCGGCGGGTTTACCCCGCCACCGGGCGGCACAGCGCCGCCTCAGCTTCGAAGTCCCGGCCATAGCCCGTCGCCAGCTTTTTCACGGCCAAGAGAACCAGCGGCGCGCGAGCCTGTTGCTGCCAAGCTTTTTCGGAAAAATCCTTTTCGTCCAAGGGGGCGAAGTGCGCTGCGCTGAGAGCGGATTGCCAACCCTCGGCATCATACCGGTTCCGCGAAAGCCGCAGATAGGCGGCATACGAATCGATCCGCGGAAAGCGGCGGAGTGCTGGCGAAAGGCGCGGGGCGAAGGGAGCCGACTGAAGCCGGGCCTCGAGTTTGCGGACAGAATTGCAAGGATTGGGAACGGTCAGGAGGAGAACACCCTCGGGTCGCAGGACTCGGGCAAGCTCCCTCGCCACCCGCGGCACGTCATCGAGGTATTCGAAAACGCTCGAGGCGACCACAGCGTCGAAGCTCGCGTCTTCGAACGGAAGAATTTCCCACGTGGGCTCGAGGCCAACCCAGTTCACCGCAGTCCCAGACCGGCTGCTGCGGGCGACGGCCAGCATATCTTCCGCGAAGTCGCAGGCCGTGACCTGGTAACCCATCTCGTCAATCGCGGCGGCGATTTCACCTGTGCCGCAGCCGAGGTCAAGCACGCTCGAGGGGGCGGGGCACAACTCGGCGAGCCGCGCCGTGAATTGTTCCTCGCGGGATTTCAGTTTCCCCTCGGGATGGTATTTGCGCGGCCAGCGGCGGGCCTTCTGGTTGAAGAGGGTTCGAACGTCATTCGCCTGCGTAGGTTCCTGTTGCGAACCAGCGGCCTTTGCGGCGAAGAAAAGAGTCACCACAGAGACACGGAGATCACGGAGAAAAACACCTCGGGAGCTGAGAGCAGAGCTGTTCGCTGTTGAGTTGCAGTTGTTTGCCCGTCTGTCCTCCGTGCCCTCTGTGTCTCTGTGGTGAATTCTTTCCCCAGGTTCGCCACGCGCGGTGCGTTCCAGCAGCTCAACGAAGCGCCCGGCGATCTCGTCCCACGAGGGAGTTTGTGCCAGCAGGCGGCGGCCCTTTTCTGCAAGCCGCTCACGCAGGGCGGAGTCTTCCATCACGCTCGCCATCGCTCGGGCAACACCTTCGGCATGCAAGGGCTCGAAATAGATTGCGGCGTCCTGGCAGCGTTCGCGGGCGAAGTCGCGGTCGCTGGTCAGAATGGGGAGGCCGAAGTGCATGGCTTCGTCATAGGGGCGGCCGAAGGATTCAAGAAGGGTCGGCAATATGAAGGCGTCTGCCGATCGATAGGCCGCGGCGAGCCGCTCCGGAAGCAAAGGTCCGCTATTGACCAGGAGCTGCCCGGCCCCTTCGCGCTCGATCTTCGCCAGGAGCTCTCGCGCGCCCGGATGTTGCTTGGGGTCAATCGTCAGCACGCATCGAAAGGGGCGCGGGGTTAGCGTCCTCAGCTTCTTGACGGCTTCCACCAGAATTCCCAGGTTCTTGTTCGGCGAGCAGAGCGCCACCGAGAGAAAGGTGAAGGGAAGGGAGGTGTCTTTTCGGGGATTCGCGTCCCCATCCGGAACTTCAGGGAAACTCATCCCGCGGTCGGGAATCACGATGACCCGCGACGGAGCAACGGTTGATTGTAAGAGCAAATGCCGCCGCATGACTTTGGTCTGGACGACCACGCTGACGTTTCCGGCGAGGCGGCGGAAGTGCTCCCGCCCGTACTTTACGATCAACCGTTCTCTGAAGGTAAGACCTCGGCACGCGGACGCATCCTGGTATACGTAATAGGCGTTCTGTAGACGGATGACGGTCGGGAGGGCAGGGTGGTGGGGAGCAAAATTTCCCAGGCAAAGCAGCGCGTCCGCGCGTTCCCGGCGGCAGATCTTTGAGATCTGGCCGTTCAGCCACCACTCTCTTTCGATCAAATTACCGGTTCGAGGCTTCAGGGCCACGCGCAGTGCGGATGAGTCAAGCGCCGAGTACTCGGGCAAGTCCGGGAGAAACGCTACGTATTGGTGGCGGACGTGCCTCGCGATCGCCGGGAGAAGCCGGAGCGCGCCTGTCAGCCCTCCGCCGGAAGCCAACCCCCGTCCTTCAATGACGAATTTCAAACAAGCACTCCTATGAGCTTCCTATGTAGCTTCCTATGTAGCGCGGGCATCCTGCCCGCTGTCGCGGGAGCGTCCCGCTTCTGCCAGGGCGCGGGCAGGATGCCCACGCCCCAGCGGGCGAGACGCCCGCGCTACGAAAACGGTTCGTCGCTTCGCTTTGCAATCCTCACGAGGCCGGCCAAGCTGCTCAGGGTCGGCTTTTGGCCGCTTGCTTTTGGGCCAGGTAAAACGTCCGGCATCCGGGGCGAACCCCGGGATTGCCGCGAAAGAGGTCGATTGAGTCGACCGCTCGGATCTGGCGGAAGCCAGCGGCACACAAGGCTTCGCAGACTTCCGCGCGTGTCCAAGCGACTTGCTCGATGCGCTCGCGCGAGCGCCGCCAGCCGCCCTTCTGGCGGATGAACCACTCGATCTGCGTCCAACCCCTATCGCGGCGCTGATCGTATCCGCCTTGCATCACCATCACCGCGCCGCGGTTTTCGAACAGCGACGTTCCGGGCCAAATCTTTTGGAAGGCGAGCCGATTGTTCACATCGAAATAAAAGTGTCCGCTGGGCCGCAAAGCACGCGCTGCTGCCTTGGCCACCCGCGCAAGATCGGACTTGCGCGGCACGTGATTCACGGCGTCGAACTCGCAGGTGATGAGATCGACAGGTTCGGGAAGCCGGAACGTCCTCATGTCGCCCGGGAGGATGGTGACGCTCGATCCCGCTCGCCGAACCTTAGCGCGGGCCAGTTGGCACATCGTGGGTGAAAGGTCGACTGCATAGACCTTGATTCCACCCCGCGCCAACTCCACCGCCGTTGTCCCTGTGCCGCAAGCGAGGTCGCACGCCGTGCGCACTTTCGGAAGGATCTGATGCAGTAATCGGTGCCGCGCATGGCGGTACCATGGCAAGTGAAAGGTGAAGAACTGGTCGTAGTAGCGCGCCAGCAGTTTGTAAGTGTGTGGGCCGGAGGTTTTTATCATCGTCGGCGGGGGCGGGCCTCGTGACTGTTCATGTCGGGGCCGAATCCGCCCGATTTGGGCACTCACAAGGCATGCCCCCTACGAAGCGGGGTGGATTCCGTTCATGCCAGACATCACCTCGCGATACAACGCCGAATACTGTGCGGCAATTGCGTCGGCGCGAAACCGCTTTACGTTTTCAAAACCTTGGGCAATAAGATGGTCGCGGTAGCTGGAATAATTGATAACCCGCAGCACGCCTTCCCGGATTGAGGAGCAATCAAAGGGGTCCACCAGGCAAGCCGCCCGCCCGGCCACTTCCGGCATTGAACAGGTATTGCTGGTGACCACCGGCCGGCCCGTCGCGTTCGCCTCGATGATGGGCATGCCGAAACCCTCGTACGTCGAAGCAAACACCACCATGTCGCAGTCACGATAGCGCTGGAGCATTTCCTGGTCGGACAGATTCCACTGCTCGGTGTAGGAGATCAAGTTGCGTTCGAGGGCCTGACGCTGGCGTTCCGTCAATCGGCCAATGATATCCAGACGGCAGGGGATTCCTCGAATCGCCTCGGCAACGCGGTAGATGTTCTTGTTGTGCTCGGAGGTCCCGACTTGCAGAAGGGTGGGACTGTCAACATTGAACGGCCTTGGGCAGGCGGTAAAGCCATCGGGTATAGCACAATGGATAACGCGCACCATTTCTGGCCGGCAGCGGGTGTAATGCAGTACCTCTTGCCGAGTGAATTCGGAAATAGCCGCAATGGCGGCCACCCTCCTCACGGGAAGCCTGTACCACCACCAGAGGGTGGAAAAATACTTGAGGCCTTTCAGGAACCGGAGGCCGACGCAATCCGTGATGGTAAGGATGGTCTTGCGCTTGGCCAATCCCAGGGCGAGGTAGTGCACGTCTCCGGCAATATGATTGATGTCACCCTGGTGGAAGGGAGCTTCCACCAAGTTGAGCAGTCGCCGCGCAAGGCCGCGGCTCTCAAATTTGCAAGCCCAAACATCCGCGTGAACCTCCGAAGGCAGGGACTTGCGCACGGCTTGGAACACCCGCTCCAGGCTGAACAGCTTGCCATAAGGTTTGCGATGGTAGTACACGACGCGGGGCGCGTCCGCCTGTTCCGCACTCCTCGATGACTTTGTCGCCGGGCGGACATCGCCAAGGCTTGAGACCGATAGTTCGATTGCCATTTTTCTTACCCCGCGATCAGCTTTTCAGTGCATTCGATGGCTGGAGCGCGGATTCCCTGAATCTCGCGAGGCGTTAGATGTGGCACGAAAGCAGGTGCTGCCTTGCGACATCGTCATCCACGCGAGTAATTTGGGCCATGCGAAGAATTTTAGGGTCGATAAATCCGGCTGCCTGGGCAAGGCCAAGAACTTGGTCCGAGGAGCGGGAGAAACAATTCAGGCCGTATTTCAGCCGGATGCGGCCACGGACAGATTTATCGTGCACGGCTTCGGATTCGGTCTTCCATCCCTTGCCATTGACCACAAAGTGCATCAGTAGGGTCCCTCCGGGGCGCAGGATTCGGTGAATCGAGTGGAGAATCTCGCTCAAGACCTTGTTCGTCACATGTTGAGCCATCGCGAAGGAGTACACCAGGTCGGCAATATCGTGCTGGTCCGCGAGGCCGCGAGGATGTATGTAGTCGATGTTATTGGCGTTGTTCAGAACTCGCGCACAGGTCAATGCGCCGTCCGAGACGTCGCACCCAATAACGCGTTTGGCAAGCCGGGCTACGTGGGAAGCCATATAACCGGCGCCGCATCCGTAATCCACGACTGTGTCGGCGGGGCCGACGTAAGGCCGGATGACTTCGTCCACAATCTGCGCCCGGGAAGAAGAGTTCCGGATCGCCTCTTTGCGCACGAGCGACGCGGGCATCCAGAGCCGTCCCTCGCTGTCAAAGAAATAGTGCGGACTCAGGGAAAGTACTCTCAGAGCGAGCCTCTCGCGGAATCTTGGGGGTGATTTTTCAATGAGCATCGGAGCCCACCAGGCGCCCAGAAAGTTTTGGGACGCCCGGTTGCCCATGGTCAGAGCAGAACGGAGCAACTGTTTGAGAGGGTGTATCAGGAACTCCCCTGGGATAAGTTCAAACGGTGTTGATCGCGAACTGCGACCCACGCGGGTATACCATAGAAGAAGCAAGCGACGACCAGGGGTAGGAGGACCTGCGCGAAAACGAAGACTGTTTCATCAATGCTTACGGGAAGACGGAAGTGCGTCATTGAGCAGAAGGCAAGAAAGAAGAGGAGCCCCACGGCTCCGCCGCGGACCAGCAAGGCGGAAAGAAAGCGCAGGAGCATAGCGCCGAAGACGGCAGTGACTACGAGCCCCAGCCAACCGAATTGGCAGTAACCGATCGCTGACGCTGTCACGCTACCGTTGTTCCATGATTCCCCTCGATATTCCATCACGCGATACCAAGGCAGGCCTGAAACCGCGTCGTTGTCCGAGAGTGCGAGAGGCTTGTTCCCCCAGAAATACCTCGGCACCGGAGCCACCAATGCCCCAAGGTAGGGACGAAAGGAAGAGAACTCGTGCGAGCTTGCTGCTTCCTCTGCGAGGATGCCGCCGTCCTGTACTGCATCCAGGCGGCCAAGATAAGTTTCGGCCCAATCTTGAAAGTCCGACCCTCCGCCTTCCATCTTCTGGTTCTCGGCAATGATTCGCACTTTGTCCCAGGGGGACAAACCAACATAACTTTCGGCGTTTCCGCGATAGGTGATAATTGCGGAAGAGAATATCGAGAGGAATAGGATCGCCCCAAGAATATAGACTACGGGCTTGACGTGCTTCCCGGCGGCAAATAGGCAGGCGCTAACGACAAATGCCACCTCCAAGACGCCCCCGCGTGAACCGTAGGCCAGAGCCTTGACGGCAGCGTAGACGAACACAATCCATAAAACAGGCACCATCCACTTGGGCACTGCACGCCTGGGCGTGTAAAATAGGAGCACACATACCGACGGAAAAAGCACGCTCGTGAAGACGGTGCCCTGAATGCCACCCACCACTACCTCCGGGCTGGACAGGCTGATATGCACATAGCTCCCTGCCGACTCGTAACCGCTGGTGCTCCATGGGCCCCACAGTAATCCGTAGATGATTGCCGAGAAAAGAAAGACGAAAATAAGAAACTGCGCCGGGCCGGGGATGTGATCGAGATCGCTCGTTATCGTTTCCAGCAGAGGAGTACGCTGCTTGAAAAGGAGCGTTGCGATGAAAACTGCGTAAAAGATCACCTCGAGGACCAGGCCTAAACACCATGTAGAGAGGGGGTAGCCAAATTGGAGCCCCTCGAAGTGGCCGGTGAAGAGCGCGTAGTAGGCCGGAGGTAACGAAAACAGGAACGAGCTCATGAGGACAAAGAAGAGCGGGAAATCTTTCGGATTTCGCCGCCAGACGGCGATAAATTCCTTGCCGAGATAGGCGGCTTCTCCGGTGAGAACGATCAGCAGAACCGCAAATTTGAGAGTGTCCATAAACTCGGTGTCATGAAACGCTGACGAGAGTGGCTTGGGTGTTTGCCGCCCGCATGGGGTCCTCGGTCCACAGGCCAAGGATTTGAAACATCTTTTCGAGCCTCAGCTCGTAGGTGTGCTCGCGATGCGCGCGGGCACATGCGCGATCCGCGATTTCCTGGCGTTGGGCGGGGTGAGCGAGGTAATAATCAACTTTTGCCTTGAGTTCTTGCCTTGTACCGAAAGTTACGACTTCGCGCTCGGGTTCGAACAACTCAGGCAAGCCGGGCTTCCAGTCGGCGATCTGAAACGCGCCACACCCGGCAGCTTCAAAGAGCGTGCAGTTGACCCCTTCAATTTCGCAGTAATGGATCGTGTTGATGAGGATTTTCGCAGAGCAATAGGCCTTTGCCTTTTCGTCTTCCGCGACGTAATGGCGTGTGTAACAGTTCTTGATCGGTGAGCTGACCCAGGGCGGACAGTTATTGCCCCAAATCTTAAGGTCGTATCCCGCGAATTCCTCCAGCATGCGGGCCCGATAGAAGTGAAAGGAACCCACGCCGGCAACGTCGCAGCCGTACTGGGCGCACTCACGGTCCGTGACTTCAGCACGCTTGTGCCACTGGGAGTTGCAGGCCTCTGGCAGGTAGTGCGCATTCAATCCCAGTTTCTCTTTAAACGTTCGGACCATAAAGGCGTCTTTGAGGAACAATGCGTCGAAGGGACTGGCCAACAAGTACTGACGATGGAGATTCGAGATCGCGTCAGTGAACCAACAGGCAACCTTGGCGCCGCATTCCCACCTTAGCTTGGTTACGACTTGAGGCGGCAATGCCCCGTAAGTGACCAAGACAAGTTCGGGTCGAATCGCCTTGGCGCGACGAATCAACGCATTGAATGACCAGGTTTCCACGGCAGGGAATCCGCGGTGCAGACTTCGCCAAAAGGCATTCCAGTACCGGTTTCCGTGGTGGTGAACTTGCGTTCCGTTTTCATTCGTAACTTGGTGGCCCATCGCCTGGAGCGTCACGGAGATGTTTCGGGCGAATGAGTCCGGGAATTGTGGGCCGACGACTAAGATTTGCATGAGGATCAGGCGGCAACGCCGCATCGAGTTGTCGTCAGGGGCACGGACGAGGAGGTCCCTACGACGCCTGCATGAAAGGTCCGCGCAGCAGTTCGCGCCAGGAAAAGCGCAGCCGCCGGCGAAAGAGCGCCAGAGTAAAGACAAGGCTGCTGGTGTACGCCAAGGTCGAAGCGATCGCGGCGCCTAAGAATCCAAATCGCGGAATTAGCAAATATAGGCCGACGCAGGTGAGCACGGTTGCCAGCCCTTCCGAGTACGAAGGCAGGGCGGGGTCGTCCAGCGAGCGAGCGCCCGCGTAAAGCACCTGGTTCAACCCGAGCGCGATGCTCCCCGGAAGAAGGATTCTACAGGCGAGCCCTGAATTCATAAAACTGGGTCCAAAGACCCGGGTGATGAGCCACGGCGCGACCGCAAACAGCGCCGAAGAGCCCGCCACCAGCCAGACGAGAGAAGTGCGAAACTGGCTGACGATGACCGCCCTCGCGCCCTCAGGCGGCAGGTTCGACCCCGCAGCGAGCGTCACCATCCCGGCGGCTTGCGGGAAAAAGCTTAAGGCCAAGGAAACCGTGACCGCCACCACATAAAGCCCTAGCTCCCGCGGGCCTACCAGCAGCGAAAGCAGGAGCTGATCGACGCGCTGGTTGATGAACGAAGTGACGGTGGCCAACTGAGTCTTCCAACCAAACCTCAGTAGCGAGCTCATCACTCGCTTCTGCCAGCGAAGCCGCAATCTCTCCCTTCGCAGGAGGATCGAACACCCGCCCACCACCGCCACCACATATCCCAGAATCTGGATGGCCACCACGTCGCGCAAGCTCGCTTTTCCGCGCAGCAGAACCAGCAAACCCAGCGCATAGAGCAGAGGCGCGATCGTTCTGATCAGGTTGAACGACGGGAAATCGAGCCTGCCTTGAAGAAGATTGGCGGGATACCCGCTGAACAGCAGGAAGGGAGTGCTGAAGAGGAAAACCAAGGCCAAATGCCTTACCTCCGGAGAATACCGGTGCAGAGCCAGCGGCACCACGACAAGCCCCACCAGGATGACGCAAAGGGATTGGACGAGGCCGATCAAAATCGTCGCCGTCCAAACTTCAGAGACGCTATCGCGATTTTGGCCGACATGGAAAACGATCGCCTGGTTAACTCCCATCGAAAACAACATGACCAACACCGACGGCCACAGGATCAGCGCGGCGAGCTCTCCCCGGCCCAGCGGACCCAACAGCCTTGCCGAGGCCACACCGGTAAACGTACCGAGACCCAACAAGATCAGTTGGGTGATTAGCGTGGATACGAATCCGCCTTCACACCGCAGGGCCAGCGCGTTCTTGAAGGACTGGATGCCGACGGGGCGCGGAATTTCTAAAGTTGAGGTTGCCATTGCCGATGTATTGTTACTGAGATCTGTCAGCGGCGCGTCCCCGCTGGCCAAGGTCGGAGGGCTCCGCCGGATCACGGTTGGTGGGCATCGAAATTAACGAGGAGGGTTCCGGTACGGGTTGAGGCGTCATCATGCGGCCATTTCCATTGTGGATAAACCGCTAATCCCTGCGAATCCCCGGCTATGGCCGGTAATAACAAGAGGTAAAGACAGGGACATTGGGTTTGGATGCTAAGCTCGGGTTAAGCTCGATTTCTGGTTCGGGCGAACGCGAAAACCTTGGACTTGATGTCTGGCTCAGGTTACGGCCGCCTTCGGGATGGCACGACGGCGAGAAAGTTGAGCCTGGACCGTCCGTAGCGCGGGCATCTTGCCCGCTGTCTCGGGAGCGTCCCGCTCTCGTCGGCGCGCGGGCAGGATGCCCACGCCCCAGCGGGCGAGACGCCCGCGCTACTAAAAGAACTCGTCACTATGTTTTGTAGTCCTCAATAGGTCAGTGCTTGTGGCCAAGGCCGCGCACACCACAAACCATGCGGCGTTGGCAGGGATGTGCAGGTTGAAGTCGGCGAAGCTGTGAACGAGGACTCCACAACAGCCCATGGCGGCGGCGAACTGCATCCTTCCGGCGCGGTGGCGGAGCTTGGCGTTGAGGCTTCGGAAGGCTAGCCAGAAAAACAGGCCCAGCGCCGTTAAGATGCCTAACCCGCCAGTAAACCCTGTCTCCGCAAGGGCTTCCGCGTAGTCGTTGTGGGCGTGGTCCCACAGGAAGTCGCTCGGGAAGCTTTGGTAGCGCGGAAAGGCCTCAGCAAAACTGCCCAGTCCCGCGCCAAGCCACGGGCGGTCGCGCAAAATCCCCAGCGAGTCGCGCGCAGCTACCAGCCGGTTGCCCATTTCCACGTCCGATGGATGCGTGCCGTTACCCATCCGCGTCAGGCGCTCGGCAATGTGACGCGGCGCCATCCAGACGAACAACAGCGCGGCGACGAGGACGGCAGCGCCTCCCGCCGCGGCAGTCAGTCGACGTGCGCGCCGGGGTCCAAACCAGAAAACCAGCACCGCGGCCAGAGAGACTTCCGCCAGCAGCGAGATGAAGCCTCCGCGAGAACCTGAAAGCAGCAGGGAAGCGACGGGAATCAGAATCAGGCACCCCACCACCGCCGCCGAAGAGCGGTGCCGCAGCGCGGGCAAAGCACTCGCGACTGAAAGGGGAATCAGCATCTCCATCAAGCCGGCGTAATGGTTATGGTTGACATAGGGACCAAATGTCCATCCGGGACTCTTCACCGCCCAGTAAATCAGCCCCTCGCTCGAGAAGAACTGGAAGACGGCAAAAAGGGAGAGCAGGAACGTGTAAACGACGACGCCCCAGCGCAAGGCCGGAGCGGACAGAATGTCGCTTTCTCCCTTACCAACCCGCCCCGCCGCACCGCTCCCAGGACCGTTCGGGACCGGGCCTAAGGTCGAGGTCGGTCCGCAAAAAAGTTGGCCGGCAAGAAAGAAAAGAATCAGGTCGGTCGAGAGCTTTAGCAACGCTTCCCGCGTGGCCAGGGAGTCCATCGTGAGGTGGCCGGCGAATTGGAGCACCCCCAAGAGGAAAATGAATCCCGCGGGCACATAGAGGGGCGACCAGAAAACCTTCAAGCAACGTTGCCGCGCGCTCGAGATCGACCACACCAAGAGCAGCAGAAATGAGATCGCCGCCAAGGTCCCCCAGGCCCACGGCTGCACCGCGCCAAAGGCGAGTGGCGCTGCGAGCAGTGCGGCGGCCAGCGAAGCGCGCATGAAGGCGAACGATGGAGCATGCGGCGCGCGGCTCGCAACACGCGATGAGTAGCGTGGAAGCACTGCGGAGTCGACGGTGAGTTGCGATGCCATGTGAGGGAAAATGCGCCAGGTGAACTGCGAGTTGCTGGCCAGCGCGGGCTGGAACCATCGCAGGAT
Source organism: uncultured Acidobacteriota bacterium (assembly GCA_964501985.1). Lineage (GTDB taxonomy): Bacteria > Acidobacteriota > Terriglobia > UBA7540 > UBA7540 > Bog-366. Next base: position 28,859 of record CAZCVY010000026.1, read on the forward strand.
TCAAAATTCAAGATTCAAGAGCCAGCATTCGAGAGTCGAGGGCTCAAAACCAAGAGTCGAAGGACCAAAGGCGGCTCCAAACTCCGGAAGCCGGGCCTTGCGGCCTGAAGTGGACCAGCGTTGGGCCGATGGAGGCGGGATTCAAAATTCAAGATTCAAGATCAGCCAGATTCCCGCCGCCTGAATCGGACCACCGTTGTTCCGATGGAGGCGGGATTCAAAATTCAAGATTCAAGATCAGCCAGATTCCCTTGACTTCCGCAGACTACTGCGGTTCCGCACGCATGGACACGGCATCGAGCCAGAAGGTTCCGGAAATCTCCATGGGGAAGACCCGGCTGCGCGGGCGCCAGACGGAGACTCTCACCGCATGCGTTTGCGCGCCCGCAGTGAACTTCAATGCAAGCTTGTGCCAGGGTGTGGTGCCCACGGTCGTTTCGGTCGCGGTGTCGAGGCAGCTTGGGCAGTCCGCATCGGTCACTCGCAGGCGGGGCCCGCTGTCGGAGGTGATGTCGCTGCTGCGGACGTAAGCCGTGAGCGCATAGGCTTGGTTTGCGGACACGGGGACGATCTGAAAGACCGGCTCGAACGCATCGTTCAGGCCGACGGGGAAGTCGACGCGCAGGCAATGAGCGCCTTCGTAGGGCGCCGGGTCGGCGAAATCCGCGGAAACGTAGGACGAGGGCTGCGAACGCCAATCGAATCCCGCGCCGATGGGCGGTTGCTCAAAGCCGCCGTTGAACATCAAGTTGTCCTGGCCACCGTCCGGAGGTTTCGCGATGACGCCTCGCCCTTCAAGGTTCGACCAGACGGCTTGGGCTTCGTGATACCGCCCGTGAGCCAGCAAGCGCTCGAGGTAGGGCTGCACGGACGCAAACGGGAAAACCGAATCCGCGTCGGCAACCCGCGCCCAGGCTCGATGCGCAGCGTCGAACTCCTCATTGGCGCTCATGAAATCCGCAAAGGCCAGTTCCAACCGCGAATTCCTCTCGTTGCCCACGACCTTTTCTAGAATCATCCCCGGGTCGCCGTAAGCGCGCAGCGCAAGAGCAAAGGTTGGCGCCGCATAGTCTGGGCTAAGCTGAAGCAGGCGGTGAAAGCAGGAGAACGCCAGCCCGGCCTGGTCTGCGCGCAAGTAGTGGTTGGCCGCGGTCCACCAAACCTGCGGAACCATGGGCGAGAGATCGAGTGCACGCTCGGTGGCCTGGTCCGCGCACGCGTGGTCACGAACTGCTTCACAAGTTGAGGCGAGGGTCAGCCACGAACCGGTGTTGTTGGGATCGAGCGCCGTTGCTCGCTGCGCCTCGCGCGCGGCCGCAGCGAGACTTGACGGTTCCAGTGAGTCCCCATAGAGCGAAGCAAGCCGGCCATGAAGGATTGCGTTGCCGGGGTCCAAAGCCACAGCCTTTTCAACCTGCGCGAGCTGCGCCGAATTCTCGAGAGTCGTTGCCGCGGCAATTCTGAGTGCCTCTACGCACCCCACGAGAGTTACGAGTGCCGCGACGCAAAGGAACAAACCTGAACGCCACCGGGAGTTCAGCGAGATCTCAACATAATCTGCGCGCGAAGCCGCTACTGGGGAAGGCATGAACTGGCCACTTCGGAATTTACCGCTCGCTCCGGGTCAGCCGACTGGTAGTAGTAACTTCCATAGTCGGCGTAATACCCGTCGTGGCGAACGTCAACCTTATTAAGGACGATGCCCAAGACATTGGCGCCGACGTTGTGCAGGATTTTGCGCGCCCGCGTCACCGCGCCGCGGACGGTGGCGCCGCTCTCAACCACGAACACCACTCCATCGACCAAGGTGGAAAGGATCATCGCGTCCGTGACGGGCAGCACGGGAGGGGAATCGATGACCACGAACTTGAACCTCTTGCGCAGGTCTCGCAACAACGTTTCCATGGCGGCGGAGGAAAGCAGTTGGGCCGGATTCGGCGGTGTGGGGCCGGCAGGCATCGCCCAAAGCGTGGGCACGGGAGGAAACTCGCGCAGCGCCGCGTCGATGCCGTGCGCCCCAGTCAGAAATGTCGCAAGGCCTGTTCCGTTCACCAGATTAAGTGCTTTGCCAATACTGGGATGGCGCAGGTCAGCGTCGATCAGCAAGGTTGGCTCGCCCCTTTGAGCCAGCGCAATGGCCAGGTTAAGGCAGGTCACCGTCTTTCCCTCGCCCGCCGTCGAGCTGGTCATCAGCAACACCTGCGGCGGCCGCGGGGCGGTCGAGAGCACCACCGAAGTGAGCAAAGTTCGGAAGGATTCCGCCACGGCCGATGAGGGATGACTCAGGAGCGCCAATCCTTGGGTCGCGGCGGGCCGGCCATTTTTTCCGGGAAGCGCCGCAGTTGCCCGCCGATGCGCATCGCGGGCGAGTGGGACAACCGCCAGCGCCGGAGCATTGGCCAATCTCTCCGCCTCGTCGACGCTCTTGATGGAAGTGTCGACAGCTTCTCGCACGAAGGCGAGCGCCAAGCCGAGAACAATTCCCACCATCAGACCGATCATGATATTAAGTAGCTTTTGCGGGCGGACCGCCGTCTTGGGAGCCTTCGCAGGGTCAATCACATGGATATTCGTCGCGCGCAGTCCGGCCGAAACCGTGGCGTCTTTGAGCCGCTGCAACAGGTTGTCATAGAGCTGCTGATTCGTTTCCGACTCGCGCTTCAAGAGATTGTGCTCGATCAGGAGTTGGTTGAGCGCGCCGACCTCGATCTTTTCCTTGGCGACAGCAGCCTCCAGAAGCCTTTCCCGGCCCAATGCGGCCATGTAATCATTCCGCATCCCCTGGACGATCCGCCGCCGCTCCTTTGCGATGAGCGATTGAATCTCTTCCACCTGACTCTGTAGACGCTGAACCTTGGGATGTTTAGGACCGGATTGCTCGAGTGCGTCAACATACTGCGACTTCAGGTCGGCATACTTTTCTTCCAAATGCTGCAAGAGGTCGTTTTGCGCGACGGAGGTAACTTGCGATTCGTCCGTGCGCACCAGTTCGTAGACAGATTCCTTTTGCAGGCGATCGCTCTGGGCGTTTGTCAGGTCGCGGCTTAGATCGGCCATTCTCTGCTCGACGACGCTTTCTTTGTCGCTGATATTGACGATCGCGTTCTGCCGCTCGTAGTCGACCAGTGCCTGCTGAGATTTCTCGACCTTGGCCTTCAATTCGTCGAGTTGCTGTTCCATCCATCCGGAGGCCTGCCGGGTGGCGTCATATTTCTGCCTAAAGTTGTTTTCAATGTAGTTATCCGCCAGGGAATTTGCGACCCTCGCGGAGAGAGCGGCGTCCGAGCTCTCAAAGCTGACATTCACCACGTGGCTGTCGCGCACCTTTTGGACGTGCAGACAGCGGCGGAAGGGCTTGAGCAGGTCATCGGGAGTCGAGGCGGGCCCGGAGGAAAACACTCCACTGCCGTGCTGGACGGCGGCGACCCACTTCGGGTTATTGAGCAGGCCCACTTGCTGGATGGTCCGCTCCGCCAGGGTCACGCCTTCGAGCACCTGAATTTGCGTCCCGATAAAGGCCTCGTCGGTGGGAACCTGGCGAAAGAAATCGTTCAGGGATTGAATCTGCAGCGTGTCCGCCTCGATGTCCAAGCGCACGGTGGCCTCATAGATCGGCGTCATCTTAAAGGAGGCAATCGCCACCAGCAGCGTCACAATGAAGGCGACGCTGGCGATGGTCCAGCGGCGCTTGCTGATGATGTTCCAATAAATCCGCAGGTAGCTGAAGCTATCGAACTCTTGTGCTTCGATATCCAAGACCTTATCGGCGGGGGAGTGCGTCAATTCCGGCAGCGCGGTCGGGCGCGGCGACAGAGCTTGGTTTTCAGGCAGGAGCCTCACCCCAGGAACGGGCGATCGGCGGCGAGAGTTAGATGACATAGCGGATTCTCACTAATGGTAGATAAAGCCCCAGGTTGCAGCAGTGACGGCCGCCTCGGCGCCCCGGCGCAAAGCTCTTTTCCCTGCACTGTCGGGAATAAACAGGATGTCGTTCGCCTGGAGTTGGGCGTCGAGCTCATGGCCCGCCAGCACCTTCGACAAGTTCACCGCGATTTCATCTCGTCCGTCCGCAGCCGCCGGGTTCTTGCGAATGATCATGGCCCGCTTCTGGGCTGCAGTGGGTTTTATATCCTCCGCAAGGGCCAATGCCTGAAGAACCGTCATTTTTTCCTGCCCCGCCTTCAAGGGGAACCCTCCCGGCTTATTGACGGCGCCGACGACGTAAACGATCCCCGCCCGCTGAACGGTGACTCTGTCGCCGGGGTAGAGGTCGACGTTGAGAAGCGGGTCGCCGACCTCGAGCAGCCGGCTGAGGTTTACGCTAAAGGTTGTTTCGCAAGACGGAGGCTTGCTAGCGGCCTCGCAGGCCTCGCTTATCTTCGTCACCTCGAGGGCGATATCCCCCCGGGTCACGATGGCCAAGCTTCCGGCGTCATCCGCGAGGCCCTCGGCCTGCGACAAGAGGTCGAGTAAAGTGGTCTCTCCGAATACGGGATAGATTTGGGGCTTCTTAACGGCTCCGGCGATGCTGATGGCGTGGATTCGGGATTCCTTAATGGCCACGGTCACGCGAGGGTGAGTGTAAATCTGCGCGTTGCTGTATGTCCCGCCGATCAACTCGGAGAGTTGCGTGGGTGTAAGGCCCGCAGCCGTGATGGGCGCAGAGAGTAGGGGAATTTCAATTTGGCCAGTGGGGCCGACGCGATAATCTCCGCTGACATCCGGAGCGTCGAAGATGCTGACGGTCAGAACATCGTCCGGACTGATGACGCAGTCCGGGATTGCGGGGGAGGACGCCGGGTGCGGAATTGTGGCCGAGACAAGGATGGCTTGATCGCCGATGCGCGCAGTCGTCTGGGCGGCAAGGGAGGCACAGCAAACCAGCACCAGCGCGCAGGCAGCCACCAGCGCACCACCCTTGAACCCTTTCTCAGGGCTTCGAGCCAAGCCAGCCCAGTTCATCATTTCAGGACTCCTGTTTGAGTGCTGGACGGAAAGGCTCGTAGGGGTACCCCTACGAGACGCATTCACAATGCCTAGGTGCAGGCGCAGGGACCAAGCGCGAAGGAGTTCGGTGCGCTGAGCCTCTCGTGCCGTGACGCGCGCTCCACCATCCACGCGTCCACTTCCACCGCCACGGACTTCTGGAGAAGTTGCACAGACAACACCAGCCGGAACTGCTTCTTGTTCCGCACTAGAATTCCCTCAATGCCTTCCAGTGGACCCTCTTTGACGCGGACCCAGTCTCCGCATTTCAGGAACGGGTAGGGCTCTACCTGCACGCGGCGCTCGACGGTTCGGCGCACGGCATCGATTTCCTCGTCGGGGATGACTGCGGGGACGCCGGCGAACCCCACCAAACCCAGGACGCCGGGCGTGGTTAGGATTTTGAGTTGCTGTTCAAGGTCGCCCCGTAAGAACACGTAGCCAGGAAACAACGGAGCAGAAAGTTCCTTGGAGCGATCGCTCCACCTTCGAAGCACGGTGTATTGGGGCAGAAACACCTCGAAGCCCTTGTAGTCTAAAGAACGCGCCGCCAGGCTCTCGTGCTGGTAGCGGGTGTGGATCGCAAGCCAGCCCGCGCTGAATTGCCCGCGGCCTTCAAGCGGATTATTGTCGTCCGTCAACATAAAGCTCCGCCATTTGACTCCCAGGAGCCATCCCCTATCTGATTTGCTACTAAGGTTTCGCTGGCGCCGTTTTGGCGCATATTGCATGCTGCCTTAGGCCCCGTTGGGTGAAACCCACGCGGGAGAAAGATCAAAGACGCCCGCGCCTTGAGCCTAGTTCAACTTTTCTCCTCGGCGCTGCCAGCTTTTACCGTCTCAAGGTCAACGATCTGGGTTTGCACGAACCGGCCCGTGCCCTGGAAGTTCACCGCAATTTCGAATCGTGGCTCCTCGTGGAGACGCTGAACAATACCTTCAAAGCGAACAGTCGTAACCTGCTCCTCCGGGGCCCTAAAGTGTGCAAAGAGAGTGATCTTTGTGCCCGGTGGCACGGGTTGCTTCAGTGCCACGCGAGCCCCGTCGACGCCAATGTCGTAAAGCACTCCTTGCACCTTCACTTTGTGGTTCGGCCCATTCGAAACTTGCACGGTGACAGGGCACCGAATCTCAAACCGTTGTGCTCCACGCATAGGCGATAGCCTTTCTTACTCGTTTCAGGTCCCGGAGAAAGCACAGGCAAGAGTGCCTGTGCCACCTTTTTAATGGTTCGATGGCGGAAAGACAATCGCCTGTCGGCATGAGTTAGCAGCCTAAATGGTATGAGGTGGGGTTCGCATTTCATCCCCCATTCATCCGATGAATATGCCGCGCAAATATGAGCGGAAATGAAGAAAAGCATTAGGAAGTTCGGGCGTCGCAGCACCGTTTCTTCCTAACCCTTTGTGATGAGATTGAACGAAGGAGGAAAAAGCGCAGCGCGGCGCCGCTGAGGAGGGACCGATTCCAGGGCGACACAGATTCAGTCGTTTGGCGGATCCTCGGCTTGATCCGCGCGGCTACCGGCTTTCTTCTTTGGCTTTTGCAGGGATTCGGCAGGGATGTGGGAGTTTTTTCCGTAGGTCTTTACGTGTTCGAAATAGTAAAGCGTGGCCGCCAGCCGACAATCCACGTTGATCTTGCGGTAGATCGTGTAAAGATGAGTCTTGACCGTGTTCTCGGAAACGGAAAGGCGGTTCGCGATGTCCTTGTTACGAGAGCCGCTGGCGAGCAACCCCAGAACCTTCCATTCTTGGGGCGTCAGCCCGCTCGACGCTGGCCCATCGGGGGCGTGCGCTTGCGCAAGCCGGGCGATCAGCCGCGATGCTCCGCGGCGGCTTACCCAGATTTCTCCCCGCCCTACGGCGCCGATCGCCTTGAGCAGCGTATCCAGGTCAGACGCAGTTGACACGCAGCCACTCCCCCCCGCCCGGATCGCCTGGAACTCGATCTCCTCGTCAGTTGCGTCTAGAAAGAGCAAAACCTTAATTTCGGGCGTGAGATTACGCAGCCGCGAGATGTCTTCGATATCGGAATTACCGCCGCTAACGTGAAGGAGCAAAACCTCCGGCTGAGCTTTGCGGAGAATCTCCACATCCTCCGGAATGCTCGGAAGCTCCATAACGATTGAGCAGTTCTTGCTTGAGACAAGCAGCGAAGAGAGTCCTCTTCGGGTCAATGAAAGACGGCTGATAACCCCCAACCTCATGGGACGCGAACCTCAAACCACGTTTGGTGCGATGGTAATCGGACCATTCTGCCATTGGCTGACCTCATTGTCGACTTAAAAACAGATTAGAAACGCTAAAGCGTTGCCCTACAAAGAGGTAACGGGTGATCGGGCGTTGCGAGCCCGCCCGCTGGGGCGTGGGCAAGATGCCCGCGCTACGACCGACGTACGTCTGTTTCTTACCATTCGCTCGACGTACGCCGCAGCGTTTCGAGCAACTGATCGGCGCGGATGGGCTTCGCCAGCGTGGCTTGAGCGCCGAGCTGTTCCGCCGCTCGCAGGAACTCATTGCCATACGCCTCCGCCATGGCGATCACCTTCAGGTTGGGGTGGCGCTTCTGGAGCAGGCGGATCTTCTCCACGTTATACTGACTCGGTACTCCTAGATTCACCAGGATCAGCTCAACGACCTCTCCGTTCAGGTTTTTCAGCGCCTGCTCCGCGCTATCCGCTTCCAGAACCTCGTACCCTACCGAGGCCAAGATCATCCGCAGAAAGCTGCGGATTCCCGTTTCATCCTCGATCACTAAAACCTTTCCCGCCGAGCGCGGCGGCCCCAGCGCCTCTCGCACCTTCGTGGCGAGAGCGTCGGGAGAAAAGGGTTTGGAGAGGAAACCCGCTCCGGTCTGGAGGTCGCCGGATCGCGCCGCCCGACTCTCCAGATAGCCCGACATGAAGACCACCGCCATCTCCGGCCGCAGCGGCCGCAAGCGCTCGGCCAATTCCTGCCCCGTCATTCCCGGCATCTTAATGTCGGTCAGCATCAAATGAATTGGACCCGCGTGGCGCTCGGAATAGAGCAGCGCTTCCCACCCGTTCCCCGCCACCGCCACTTTGTACCCATTGCTCTTGAGTACCACTTGCGCGAGTTTGCGGATTTCTTCCTGGTCGTCCACCACCAAAACTGTTTCCGTCCCCCGCATCGTCGAGAGCGTCGGCTTTTCGCCCCCCGTCAACGTAACCGTTTCCCCAATGCGCGGCAGGTAGACGTGGACGGTCGCCCCTTTGGCCAGTTCGCTCTCCACCCGGATTGATCCGCCGCTCTGCCTGACAATCCCATACACGCTGGCCAGACCGAGACCCAGTCCCTGCCCTGGGGGCTTGGTGGTATAAAACGGTTCGAACAGACGTCCCTGCGTTTCCTCGCTCATCCCCGTTCCGGTGTCGCTCACCGTCAGATGGACGTAGGGACCGGGCTTCACCCCTGGGTATTTCGCCGCGTAGCTCTCGTCCAGATCGGCGTTCTGAGTTTCGATCACCAGGCTCCCCCCGCTGCGCATTGCTTCGCGGGCATTCGTGGCCAGGTTCGTCAGCACGTGTTGCAACTGTTCGGGATCGGCCTTGACCGGACCCAAGGTGGGGCTCAACACCGTCGACAAGCGGATCTCTTCGCCCAGCTTGCCGCGCAGACTCTTCTCCGCTTCCTTCACGACTTCGTTGACATCCAGCACCTTGGCCCACAGAACCTGCCCTTGGCTGAACGCCAGAAGCGGGGCCACCAGGTCCATGGCTTTTTCGCCGGCCTTCTTGATCTGCGCCACGCTTTCGCTAAGAGGATTGGTGCGTGGGATCTTACCCAGCAACAAATCCGTATATCCGTTGATGACCGTCAGGAAGTTGTTCAGACCGTGCGCCACCCCGCCTGCGAACTGCCCCAGCGCCTGCAGTTTCTCTTCCTTGTGGCTCGCGCGTAACCCTTCCTCCAATTGCCTGATTCCAGCAGCGTACCGCTCCTCCTTTGTTCGCAGAGTTTCCTCGATCTCGGCGTTCACAACAGACACAGCCGCAAGGCGATCCTCACTCGCCCGTAAGGATTCCTCCAGCCGCTCGATCTCCGCAGAATATGCTTCTTCGCTCGTGCGCTGCGCCTGCTCGATCTGAGCCTTCGCGGCGGTTGCGGCGCCGAGGCGGCCTTCACTCGCGCGCACGGCCTCTTCCAACCGGTCGCGTTCGGCGGAATGCGCATTCTCGGTTGCCCGATGTGCCTCCTCAATCTTCGCCTTGGCGGCCGTCATCGCTCGGAGGCGGTCCTCACTCGCGCGCAAGGACTCCTCCAGCCGCATGCGCTCGACGAAATGCGCTTTCTCACTCGCGCGTTGCGTCTCTTCGATCTTTGCTTTGGCGGCCGTCATGGCTCGAAGGCAGTCCTCACTCGCGCGCAAGGCTTCTCCCAGGCGCTTGCGTTCGGCGCAATATGTCGTTTCCGTCGCCCGTTGCGCATCCTCCATCTGCGCTTTGGCCGCGGTCATGGCGCTGAGGTGTGCTTCACTCGCCTGCAGGGCAACTTCCAGACGTTCGCGTTCGGCGGAGTGGGCTTCCTGACTGGCGCGCTGCATCTGCTCACCCTGCGTTTTGGCGGCGGTCGCTGCGCTCAGGCGCACTTCACTCGCCTGCAAGGCCTCCTCCAGCCGTTGCTGCTCGGCGGAATGTTTTTCCTCGCTCGCACGCTGCGCTTCTTCCATCTGCGTTTTGGCGGCGGTGATGGCACTGAGGCGTTCCTCACTCGCTGCGAGCGCCTCCTCCAACTGCTGGCGGGCGGTGGCCTCAAGAGCGAGTTTGGCTTCGAGTGCGGCAGCCGCCGGGCGCGGTTCAACCCACGCGACCGTGCTGCTGGAACTCGTCGTTCCATCTGAGTCATAAAGCTCGAAGGTCGAGGTGTTGTCCTCAATCTCCAGCCGGGCTCGGCGACGCCCGATGTTATCCAGGAGGGTGAGGCCGGGCACGCCTCCCGGCATTCCCAGGAGGATGCGCGGTTTTCCGATGGGGTCGGCAAACACCAAGCTGACTTCGCCGTTCTCCGCCGCAAATCCGACTCGGGGTCCGGACTGGGCGTCGGAGAGCATCAATCGCGTGCCCGCTTCCGAGACGGTCAAGGCAGCGCGCGGAACTCCTTCGACATCCCGCAGCAAAAGCTTGGGCTCTTCGCCCGACAACGCCAGGGAAACCTGCGGCTTTCCCGAGCGGTCAAAAAGGGCCAAGCCCGGCTCCTCTTTTCCCACCAGGAGTCCTGCCCGGATGACTTCGGTTTGGTCGTACAGAAACAAGCCGGGACCATCCGCCGTCATCGTCAATGCCGCGCGCATCGCCCCCTTGGCGTCACGCAAAACAAACTCATCCGCCTCGATCCTGCGCCTCGGTCCTGAGTACATTTGAGGGACTCCTTTGCACTGGTTGAACCGTCAACCGACGGCTCAGCGTGCACCTTCTCATTTGACCTCGTTTGCGCTGAGCATACACCCGCTCGCCCCGTGCCACAAGGCTGTAACAATCTATTGTGGTCGGGGGGACTTACCCTGATGTGAAGGTAGGGACAATCTTACTTAATATGGATGTCAATACCACGACGAAATTTAATTTGCGCATTGCCCCGATCTCTGATTGAATCGCGCGCGGAAGTGGGGAAGTTACCTCGCTCTGCCTGATTTCAAAACAAGGGATTTGCACGGAACTCTGATTTTGACGCAGGGACCTGTCTCTGCTGAGAAGCCGTGATTCCCGTCCCCGCCGCGGGGACAAAAAATCTAAAGATTTCATCTCTACGGGCCGATGGGGAGGAAAGGGTGCGCCTTAGAGATTCTGGGCGATAACACAGTTATGAAAAAACGTTCGAACTCGGCGAGCCGCCACCCTTGCAGCCCGGGCAGGGGAGAACTTCGGGGTATTTTTGCCCGCGGCAGGGAAGATTCCGTCCGCCGATTCGCCGACATTCTGACCGAATTCTTACCGCTAATTGTGCTCATAAGAAATCTGCACCCAATATGTTGTATATAACAGAATAATCATGCATTTTGAGATAGTACCCTAGTACTGTAGACACCAATTTGATATACCGCTACTTTGACGATGCGAGAAATCATAAGGAGTCAGCAATAATGGAAACCCGAACGGCAGACTTTGGCCGGGCACCAGCATCACTTCTCGCCGCTGTCTTGGTTGCCTTGGCTTTATTGGCAGTATCCTGTGGAGGAAGTGGTGGTAGCAACGCGGTGGCGAACACAGCCTCCGCACCGGGGTTCTCGGAAAGCTCGCCCAGCATTGCCTTCGGCAACCAAGCCGTGGGCACCACCAGTACGGCTCAAACCGACACCTTAACGAACTCGGGCACGAGCGCGCTGAATATCTCAAGCGTTGAGGTGACGGGCCCGAACGCGGGCGACTTTTCCGCCAGCAATACCTGCGGCTCGTCGCTTGCCCCTTCCGCCCAATGTACCCTTAGCGTCACCTTAACCCCCAGCGCCGCCGGCGCGCGAACGGCCTCCGTCGTGTTCACGGACAGTGCCACGGGAAGCCCGCAGACCATCAGCCTGACCGGCACGGGCATGTCGAGGGGCGTCGCTCTTTCTACGAGCACCCTGACTTTCGGCACCCAGCTCGACGGCACCCCCAGTCCTGGCCAGTCACTCACACTGACCAACTCGAGTGCCCAGGCTTCGGGTATCACCAGCATTGCAGTGGCAGGGAGCAATGCCGGGGATTTTGCTGAATCCAACACCTGCGGGAGTTCGCTCGCAGCAGACGCGAGCTGCACGATCACCGTAACTTTCCAGCCGACAGCGACGGGAACTCGCACCGCTGCCGTCACGCTCGCCGTCAGCGGCGCCAGCAGCCCTCTCAGCGTGAGCCTGAGCGGAACGGGTGGGGCTCCCAACCCCAATCTTTCTCCGGCCAGCCTGACGATTGGCAGCCAACCTGTCGGCGCCGTCAGCCCGCCCCAGACGATACTTCTGACCAATTCCGGCAATGCCGTCTTGGACGTCTCGAGCATCACGGTTACCGGGACGAATTCCGCCGACTTTTCCCAAACCAATAATTGCGGGGCCAGCGTGGCAGCGGGGGCCAGTTGCACGATCACGGTTACGTTCCAGCCGAATGCCATGGGAACTCTCACCGCCGCCGTCACCGTTGTCGACAACCCCTTCAACTCCAGATGGGGCGTGCCAGTTAATGGAACCGGCTCGACACCTGCCGCCACGTTCTCCCCTGCCAGCCTCACGTTCGCGAGCGAAAACATTGGGACTGCCAGCGGACCTCAGACGGTCACCATGACCAACTCTGGCAATGCCACCCTGAGCATCAACAGTGTTGCGGTCACCGGCAGTAACGCCACCGACTTTACTGAAACCAATAATTGCGGGTCCAGCGTGGCCGCAGGAGCCAATTGCGCCATCAGCGTCACGTTCAAGCCCAGCGCTTCGGGAGCTCGCACCGCCGCCGTGACCGTCACCGATTCCTTCCAGAGTTCCTGGAATGTGAGCCTCACCGGAACGGGCGCCGGCGCCGCTGCCAGCGTTTCCCCGGCCAGTCTCACTTTCGCCAGCGAAGCCGTCGGCACCACCAGCGGGGCTCAGACAATCACTTTGAGCAATTCGGGCACCGCGGCTTTGAGTGTGACCAGCCTCGCGATCTCCGGGACGAATGCCGTCAGTTTTGCCCAAACCAATAATTGCGGGACAAGCGTGGCGGCAGGAGCCGCCTGCACGATCAGTGTGACCTTCACGCCCTCAGCCAGTGGGGCGCTCACGGCAACACTCAACGTCGCGGACAACGCCACCGGCAGTCCCCAGAGCGTGAGCCTTGCCGGAACGGGGGCTGCGCCCGTCGCCACCCTTTCCCCGACCAGTCTCACCTTTGCCGGCCAAACCGTCGGGGCCACCAGCGCGGCACAGACGATTACGCTGAGCAACTCGGGCACCGCAGCCTTGAGCGTAACCAGCCTTGCCCTTTCCGGGACCAGTGCAAGTGATTTTGCCCAGACCAACAATTGCGGGTCGAGCGTAGCGGCAGGAGGCAATTGCGTCATCAGTGTTACCTTCAAGCCGGCCGCGACGGGAACTCTTACCGCTGCTGTAACCCTTACTGACAACGCCGCCGGCAGTCCTCAGAGCGTAAGCCTGACCGGGATCGGTGCGTCATCCAGTGCCAGCCTTTCTCCGACCAACCTCACCTTTGCCAGCCAAGCCGTCGGCGGCACGAGCGCGGCTCAGACGGTTACTCTGAGCAACTCGGGTACGGCCGCCTTGAGCGTTAGCAGCATTTCGCTGTCCGGCACCAATGCCACGGATTTTGCGCAGACCAACAATTGCGGGTCCACCGTAGCGGCAGGCGCCGCCTGCACAATCAGCCTGACCTTCACGCCAGCCGCCGGCGGGACGTTTACGGCTACTCTCAGTGTCGCGGACAACGCGACGGGCAGCCCCCAGGGTGTGAGCCTGACCGGAACCGGGGCGGCATCCGCTGCCAGCCTCTCCGCCACCAGCCTTAGTTTCGGCAGCGAAACCGTGGGTTCCACCAGCGCGGCAAAGTCGGTCACCCTGAGCAATACCGGTAGTGCCTCCCTGAGCATTTCGAGCATCGCGCTGACAGGCGCGGATGCCGCCGACTTTGCACAAAGCAATAATTGCGGCTCAAGTGTAGCGGCAAACGCCAATTGCACCATCAGTGTCACGTTTAAGCCCGCCGCCTCGGGAGTTTTTACTGCCGCCGTCACCCTGACGGATAACGCCTCGGGCGGCGCTCAGACCGTGAGCCTCTCTGGCACAGGAGGGAGCTCTGCGCCGGTGGCTAGCCTTTCCGCCACCAGCCTTAGTTTCGGCAGCGAAACCGTCGGCTCCACTACCGCGGCTAAGACGGTCACGTTAAGCAATACCGGTAATGCCGCCCTGAGCATTTCGAGCATCGGCCTGACAGGCGCGGATGCCGCCGACTTTTCCCAAAGCAACAATTGCGGTTCGAGTGTAGCGGCAAGTGCCAATTGCACGATCAGTGTCACCTTTAAACCCGCCGCCTCAGGAGCTCTTACTGCCACCGTCACCCTGGCGGATAACGCCTCGGGAGGCAGCCAGACCGTGAGTCTCTCGGGCACAGGAGGGAGTGCCACGCCTGCGGCCAGCCTTTCCGCCACCAGCCTGTCTTTCGGGAATCAGGCGGCGGACGTCGCAAGCGCCTCTCAGACTGTCACCCTGAGCAACACCGGCACTGCCAGCTTGACGATCTCGGGCACGACCTTTGCTGGAACTGATCCTGATGACTTCTCGGAGGCGAACACTTGCGGGTCTTCGCTCGCGGCGGGGAGCTCCTGCACTATCGCCGTCACTTTCACCCCCGCAGCCACCGGGTCCCGCACAGCCACCTTGAGCATCGCTGACAATGCCAGCGGAAGCCCGCAGTCCGTCTCGCTTTCGGGTTCGGGAACTAGCGACGTAATGCTGTCTTGGACCGCGAGTACTAGCACGGGCGTCACGGGCTATTACGTTTACCGGGGGACAACCTCCGGCGCGGAGAGCTCGACGCCGCTGAATTCCACGCCGGTTAGCGGGACCGCGTTTACGGACGAGAGCGTTACGGCAGGAACGACATACTACTACGTGGTTAAGGCCGTCAGTTCGGGTGATACCGAGAGCGCGGCTTCCACCGAAGTTTCTGTGGCCGTTCCCACGTCGTAGGTCCCGTCGCGAATGAGCTAGTCAGACTCGCAAAATATAGTGACTATGGCGTCCGTAGCGCGGCCATCTTGCCCGCTGTCCCGGGAGCGTCCCGCTCCCATCGGCGCGCGGGCAGGATGCCCACGCCCGAGCGGGAGAGACGCCCGCGCTACGAGAAGAATTCGTCACCGTATTTGCAATCCTCAGTAGAGGGCTCGGTGCGTTCCCTCGAAAAAGCGGCGAAATAGAATGCTGCTGGAACAAGGGAATCGAATCGAGCCAAAGCCTTACCTCATCGCTCGCGAGGTCCGGCTACAAATCCCAAATGCGCGTCGATCAGTCCGAGGATTTCATGCTCAACATCCTGGATGTCGTGGGTGTTACGCCACCAGTGGTCGGGGTCAGCGGGTTCGTATGAGTCATAACGAAGGACGGCCTGCGGATGACCTCCTGCGACGAGGCGCCAGATCTCCTTCGACCGCCGAGTGTGTACGGGCGAAGTTACCAGAATAGCTTTGTCTCCGTTCTGCCGCCGCAACTCGTTGGCGATGAGCCTAATCTCACTCACGGTATTTGTGGTGGGAGGTTCCAGGATCCGAATCGCCTTCGTTGGAACTCCGAGCTTCGCCAAGACCTCGCGATCGTAATCCTGTTCGGTGGGATGGGGGATGCCGAGCTTGGCGAAAGCCTCATCGGATTCGTCGGTCTCGTCCCGCAACAACCACACCTCCGGCGCCCAACCCTGCCGATAGATTTCCGCTGCCTCCATAGCGCGGAAAGGTGCCTTACCGCTGAGAACCACGATTGCCTGGGCGTGCTCGAGGGGATCGGGATCAACCAGCCAACGTCCCACCCGGCGGAATGCCCAAAATGCAGAGACGGCCAGGAGCGCCAGCAAAACCAAGAAAATCAGTAATCGTTTTCCGACGGTCTTTAACGACATCCTTTTCCCATAATGAAAAACAAATGATGCGTGTGAGAGATTTGTTTGTTGTCGACGCGGAACACGAAGGCCCCTCCTACTTGGTCTTCATCACAAACACCCCATCCCAACTGCCTTCTGGGGGCTGGGCGATAAGGTCATGGCAGCGCTCGATGAAAACATGGCTGGGGCCATCGTCCGGATAGTTGCGTACCAGGTCTTGAAAGATCTCGACGGCTGGGCTCCATTGGCCGCTCCGATAGGCTTCCAGGCCCTTCTCAAAGCGGCTAACCAAATCGCTGAACTGAGAGGACTCCGCTGCAAGGCCAAGCAATTCGTAAACCTTGACGGGCTGGGTTTTCCCTTTTACTTGAATGAGGTCAAGCTCGCGGGCCACGACCTGATCCTTAACCAGGAGAAAAGTGTTCTCACTGATAATGATATTAGTTCCGAATTGCCGGTTGATGCCCTCCAGGCGCGATGCCAGGTTGACGCTATCGCCCATGATGGTGTAATTCTTGCGTCGTTTCGACCCCATGTTGCCGACCAGCATGGGGCCGGAATTGATGCCAACGCCGATGTCAATACGCGGCAAATTTCGCGACTGCCAACTCATTTGCAGGGTCTGCAAGGATTGGATCATATCCAGCCCCGTCCGGCATGCCCGCATCGCGTGGTCGATCTGCGGATAGGGGGCGCCCCAGAATGCCATGACGGCGTCGCCAATGTATTTGTCCAAGGTTCCCCAATTTCTGAATATCACCTCGGTCATTTCCGTTAGATACTCGTTGAGCAGGTCCACCAGTTCGGAAGGGGTGAGGGTTTCAGAAAGCGCCGTAAAGCCGCGAATGTCCGAGAATAATGCGGTGAGTTCTTTTTCTTCTCCTCCGAGTCGAAGGGTTTCGGGATGTGTCAGCATCTGCTCGATGAGGCGGGGATGCAAATATTGGGAGAAGGCCATGCGGACCTTTTTCTTTTCACCTTCTTCGAAGAAAATCCGGTAGCTGATGATTCCCGCATAAGTGATGATGAGCGTCGTCATGGGCAGGAAATCGGCAATCCACATCCGGTAGTGCGAGAACAAGAAAAACGTCCCCCAGAAATAGGCAAACAGGGAGCCGCTCAAGAGCAGCGTGGCCCGCAGAGGACTCAGGAAGGTCATGAGGATTCCGCCTCCCAGGCTGAACAGCAGGATGAAGGCTATATCTGCTAAGAACTCGCTCGGACCGCGCCGGATAAAATGTTGATAGAGAATATCGTCAATCATGTTGGCGTGTACTTCCACGCCGGGAAATGGCACATTCGCTCGCCCCTCAGCGCCGGGCAGGGTCGATTTGGGAAAAGGCGTCAGCACCATGTCGCCAATGCCCACGGCCGTGGGGCCAATCAGCACCACCCGGTCACGAAAGAGTTCCGGCGGTAATTTCCCAAGGACGACATCGGCGATTGAATAGGTAGGGAAGGTGCCGGCTCCCCCGTCGTAATCAAGTTGGGCGAAGCCGCGGCGATCCGTGGGAATGGTGAGCTGACCCATGACGATCTTGTCGACTCCGCTCGGGTTGAAAATGACCTTCACCTGATCCAGCGAATTGTTCGTATACGCGAGGGCGGCGGCAACGTCCAGGGAGGGGTAGAGGTTGCCCTGGAATTCCACCACCGTGGGATCGCGGCGAACGACTCCATCCGGGTCCTGGTCGACATAGAAGAATCCGAAGTTCTTGGCGTTGGACGCAAATTGCGGCAGGTTGGGAGAAATGCCCAGGCCTTCCGGGCCCTCGAAATTCTTGATGTATTCCGGATGGACAACTTGCGGGTACTGCTGGAAGAGAAGGATGTCGAGGAATGCCTTCAGGCGTTCCTGGTTTTGTGACCTTGCATCACCAGGAGGAATGAAGAAATACCCCAGTATCGCATTGTCGAAATGGGAGAGGGCGTCGGCAAACTGTTTGTCATTGTCGGCCGCGGCTTCCTTCGATTTCAGCTCCGATTCGAAGGCGGGAGTGCGCACCGGCTGCGCGACCAGGTGGTTGTAATCCTGCCGGACCGAACGCAGTGCTTCCAGCGCCGAGTTGGCGTCGGGTTGCGGGAAGTTCACGTCGAAGGCGATGACCCGGGCATGGGCTGCGCGCAGAAAGTCAACGGCTTGGGCAAAGTTGCTGCGCGGGAAGGGCCAGCGGCCTAGCAAATCCTGGCTCTTTTCATCAATGGCGACGATCACCACGGCGGGTCCGGGGAAGCGCGGCCCGCGCAGTTGAAACCGCACGTCAAGCGTCTTCAGTTCAAGGTTGGAAAGAAATCGCAGGAAAGGATTGGGATGCGGCCGCAAATAGACTGCCCCGTAGAGCCCAACGCTGACGGCGCACAGCGCGGCGCTGATGACGAAAGCCCAGCGGTTCTGCCGGCTGAATTGAACCGCTCGCGATGCGAATTGGCGAAGTTTCCCGAGCATGGCCGGGGTCTGGGGCTCCCCAAAATGTACCGAGTCTCTACCATATCATACGGGCAAGCGGGGACGCACCTGGAGGCAATAAGTATCCCCGGGTCCCGTCAACGTCCGCAGAGTTCCGCGCCGGGGAGCAAGTTCTCTAGCCGTCGGTGAAACCGACGGACAAAGAGGGGCGAGAGAGTCGACCCCGCCGGGGTCGACGATCCTTTGGCCCGCTTTCTCGCACCCGTGGGTAATGACCTTCGCCCGCCGGCCGCCCCCCTACCTCGATCTTGACGTGGCCCCGCCGGCCACCCTCGCGGCGCAAACGCCTGCCTGCGGGGTCGTACTTCCAAGTTTACCGGATGGGAGCAGACGCCGTTGTCTGATTCGAACCTGGGCGTACGCTACTCTCATCTAAATGCCTTATGCTTTATATACTTATTGGTACACGCGAAATATACGCGGAATGCTGAAGCTATAAGGCAATTATTTTCTGCAATTTAACGGGATAGCGGGGATAAACCGGAAAAACGCGAAGTTTTTGAGGTCAAAAATCGATGTAACTAGGTTTGCTTTCTATACTTAATCGGCTATTTTGTATAACTCGTTTGTTTGCGTACACTTAGTGGCTTCCGACATTTTTGCCGAAACTTGTCCGTTTGTTTTCATCAACTTATTGGGACCACCCTTCATTTTTGATGTTTTTTTATTTTCGTGAGTGGGCTTGGTTGGCATACGATAAAATGTCGCTTAGTACGTCTTTCGAAGGGGTCAATTCGTCTCTTCCTCTCGCGACTTCCAGCGCGTGGGAGCGACTTTCCGCGCCCACCGCAGGTGCGCGATCTGACTCGACCAGCCATTAAGCTAGCAATTTGGCCTCCAGACCTAGCGTCGAGGCTGACATGCTGCCCGATAATCAACGCAAAAGCGGAGGTGCTCCCATTTTTTCTCTGGCGCTCTGACGCTCTCGCCTCCACTTCGCTTGGGCTACGCCTAGCATTACGGCGGGAAATTCATGCGGCGCAGGACATCCTGGAAGCGCGGGTCGGAGCGGAGAGGATCGTAGTCCGGCTCCGCCCTCAGCA
>CAZCVY010000027.1:0-47766 GCA_964501985.1 uncultured Acidobacteriota bacterium
AGAGTGGGTCGCCCCACTCACGGGCTCGCCCTCTCTCCTACTCTACCGGTACGCCTTCAAATGCGCGCGTGTCGACGGGGAACAACGCGCGATCAACCGACAAACCACTGGGAGTTGCGGGCGCATCGGTGAAGTTGCCGGCGTAATCATGGACGCTCGACCAAGGCCAATCCTCCGGACGCTTTGCCAATCCGGCCTTCACCGGGTTCAGGTAAATCAGGAGGAAGCCGTGTTTCTCGCGGCGTTCGTGGATAACCCCGCTCAAGTAGGCGAATTCCGAGGCCGTGTGAACCCCGCGCGAGGGTAAGACGCGACAAGTGATAAAGAACCAACTGTCCGACACCACCAAGCGCCGAAGTCGCGACATGGCGCCCAGTATATGCCGCAAACCCGTCACCGCAACACGTCATTTCCGGATGAGTTCAATCCCGATGGCGCACCGCAGAGTAATTTTTCTCGAAGAAAAATAACTCTGCGCTACGCCGGCTGGCGCAGACACCCGATGTTTGGTGTCTGCGATCTCCCGCAGGTACCTTTTCCTCTGACCGCGCTCCGTCGCGAGTAACTCTCCTGCGCCATGCCCTTCTACCACCGCAACTGGACTCCATGCATAACAACCCTGTAACGCGGGGCCTGGTGAATTCCCCCGAGGACTGGCCGTGGTCAAGTTGGAGGTTCTATCATTTGGAGGATGCGTCAATTCTCCGCATGGACCGTATGGGCCGAGTTCGACTTCTGAGCAGCAGGGTAGCGCAGACTTATCCGTCAGCCGACGGATTAGTCTGCGGCTTTTCGGTCTCCGCGCTACCCCGCTTTAGGGCGTTGCGCACCGTCAACGCTGACGAATCGGTGACTCGATGTTTCGAATTTATTCTCGGGAATAGCGATCTCCCTGGCATTATTACAAATAGGAAATATCGTGTCCCCGATTTCATACAGGAGGTACTCCATGAATCGTCTTGTCCGAATGACACTGGTGTTCGGGATTCTCGCCGCCGGTTTCGGTCCGTGCGCGGTCGCGCAGCAGCCGACCCACGCCGCAGGAGGAGAGGCGCAGTCCAAGCGATTTGCCATCAAGGCCGGCAGGCTCCTCGACGTGCGCACCGGCAATGTCACGCCGGACGTTGTGGTGCTCGTCGAAGGCGGCCGCATCGCGAGCATCGGTGGTGCGGTGCCGGCGGGCGTTTCGGTCATCGACCTTTCGGGCCAGACGGTGCTTCCCGGGCTCCTCGATGCTCACGACCATATCCTCGGCGACCCCAAGGACTGGTCGGCCACCTCAAGCCTGCGCATGTCGGCGCCCGAGGCTGCCCTCTGGGGTGTGCGCAACCTCCAGATCTTGCTCGACCACGGATTCATCGGCGTGCGCGACGCGTGCGAAGGCCTCCAATGGGACTACGGTCAGATTGCGCTACGCAAGAGCATCGAGCAGGGGTTTATCCGAGGTCCGCGCATCACTGCGGCGGGTGGCTGCATTTCCCTGACCGGCGGACACGGCGACGAGGACGTCCTGGCACCGGGCCAAGAGCTTCCCCGTTTGCCGAACATCGCCGACACGTTGGATCAGATCAACATCGCCGTACGGCATGACATTAAGTACGGCGCGGACTGGATCAAGCTGATGGCCACCGGCGGGGTGATGGACCCTATCAGCGATTATCGAGTCCAGGAATTGTCTGAGGGGCAAATGGCGCGGGCCGTCGAGGTGGCGCACCGCGCCGGGAGGCACGTGATGGCGCACGCGGAGGCCACGGAGGGAATTAAGGCTGCGGTGCGCGCCGGCGTGGACTCCATCGAGCATGGCACGTTGCTGGATGAGGAAGGCGCCGAGCTTATGGCGAGCAAAGGCACCTGGCTGGTTCCGACGCTGGAGACTTTCCAGCGCGGCCCGACGGTTGCCGCCTCCCTCGGCTCAGACCCAGCCAGCATCGCCAAGCAGAAGGCCATCTTGCCGATGCAGCAGGCGGCCTTCGCGACGGCCCTCAAGCATCACTTGAGGATCGCTTACGGAGTGGATGACGACCCCGATTACGTGTCGAAGGAGTTCGGCGCGCTGGTACGCGGAGGGCTCTCGCCGCTGGGAGCGATCCAAGCTGCCACCGTCAACGCGGCAGAGCTCCTCGGTTGGGCGAAGGACCTGGGTACCCTCGAGGTAGGTAAGTCCGCGGACATCGTCGCCGTAAATGGGGACCCTCTCGCCGACATCACCATCATGGAAAGGGTCGTTTTCGTGATGAAGGATGGCGAGATCGTGAAGAACGATCTCGGCCACCCTCGCTGAGTGCAAGGTTGCATAACGTTTCGGCGGTCATCATGTTTGTCCAACGCCCCCCTGTCTACCGTCTACCGACTACCGAATGCCGCCGACCGTTTTCTGCTCTTCTCCTTGCAATTATTAGGACGCAGGTACTATACTTTACTTGGCGAACGCACAAAGTGGGCGAAAGCCCACTTTTTTGTTAGGCTGCGGGTCGGATTCGCCTGAGCACAGACCTGCCACAGTACTCGATTGCGCACTCGCCGGGTTTGATGGTTGATCTGGAAAAAATCCGGGAGATGGCGGAGCGAGTCGCGACTTCCGAGGGTCTGCACCTGGTCGATGTGGAACTCAAGGGGGGCAACTCGAACGCCCTGTTGCGTGTTTATATCGACAAGCCGGCGGGGGTTTCGCACGCCGATTGCGCACTCGTCAGCGAGCAACTAAGCGCCATGCTCGATGTCGAGGACATGTTCCCCGGACGGTATGTGCTGGAAGTTTCTTCGCCGGGGTTGGATCGGAAACTGACCAAGCCAAGTGACTTTTCTTACTTCGTCGGTCGGCGCGCGCGCCTGGTGCTGAAGGAAGCGGTCGGCGAACAGAAGGTCTGTGAAGGTCGCCTGGCGGGATTCGAAAATGGCCGGGTTCGGTTGGACCTGGGTGAGAGCGGACTAGAAGAATTCGAGCTCGCGAATATTCGAAAAGCGCAGTTGGTGGTTGAGGTGTGAGATCGGGTCGTTTGGCCGTCGGGTCATTGGGTCATTGAAAAGCTATTAACTGTCAGCCGTCCGTCGTCAGTTGCCCGTTGCAAGCGGAGGCGATCCTTCGGGTTAAGGCCACTCGCTACGGACGACGGACAGCGTTTCAATGAACCGATGACCCGCTGGCCCGATGAACCGATCCCTGAAGAGGAAAATCTGTGACGACAAGTCTTTTGTTTCAAACTATTGATCAACTAAGCCGCGAAAAGGGCATCGACGCGCAGATTATTATTTCTGCGGTGGAAGACGCCATTCTGGTGGCGGCGCGGAAGTATTACAAGTCGGCGGAGGACCTGCAATCGCATTTCAATAAAGATACGGGCGTGGTGGAAGTCCATGCCGTGAAGAAGGTTGTGGAAGACGTTCAGGACCCTGACCACGAAATCAGCTTGCGAGATGCACAGAAATATAATGCCGAGGCGGCTGTCGAGGGCGAAGTGCGGATTCCCAAGCCCACCGACGTGCTCGGACGCATCGCCGCGCAGGCCGCCAAGCAAGTGATTTTCCAGAAAGTGCGCGAGGCCGAGCGCGATACCGTCTATGCGGAATACTACCAGCGCGTCGGCGAACTTGTGAATTGCACCGTGAAGCGCATGGAAGGCCCGGACGTCATCGTGGATTTGGGGCGCACGGAAGCCCGCATGCCACGCAAAGAGCAGTCGCGCCTGGAGACTTACCAGATTGGCGACCGCATTCGCGCCGTGATCAAAGAAGTCGATCGCGCCGCGCGCGGACCGCAGGTGATTGTTTCCCGCGCGGACGCACTGCTGGTGCAAAAGCTCTTCGAGATGGAAGTTCCCGAAATCTATGACACGACCGTCGTGATCAAGGCCATCGCTCGCGAGGCGGGCGAGCGGACCAAGGTCGCGGTTTACTCGAAGGACCCTGACGTCGATTGCGTGGGTGCGTGCGTCGGCATGAAGGGCATGCGCGTGCAGTCGATTATTCGCGAACTGCGCGGGGAAAAAATCGACATCATCGAATACAACGACGACCCACTGGTGTTCGCCGCCAACGCTCTGAGCCCGGCGAAAATCAATCACGTTTCCGTGCTCGATATGGGGGAGAAACATCTGGAGGTCATCGTTGATGATTCCCAGTTGTCGCTCGCCATCGGCAAGAAAGGCCAAAACGTGCGGCTGGCCGCGAAGCTTCTGGTGTGGCACATCGACATCAAGAGCGAGGAAGAGAAGCGGCAGGAAATCGAATCGCAGATGGCTGCCATGGCCATGCGCGGCGCGCCCATCTCCGAGTTGGCGGGGTTGGGCGAGAAGACGCTGTCGAAGCTGCGCGAGCACGGAATCGAAAGCGTCGAACAGTTGGCGCAGATGACTCCTGAGGACCTGATGCAGATTCAGGGCGTCGGCGAAAAAACTGTCGAGCGCATCCGCCGTGTCGTGACGGATTACTTTGAGCGCGACCAGTCGGGTGAAGGCGCAGTTGCGGAAGGCGGCGAAGTTCCTGTTGACGCGGCGGAGGCCGAGTTGGCAGAGCCATCTGAAGCTTCCGAAGCTCAAGCGGGTGTGGCGAAAGACGAGCCGGTAGAAGGAGCAGAATCGCCGAAACCTGAGGCCGCCGCGGCGGGCTCCGAGGAAGATGCGGTTGAACCTGAGGGCACAGCTACGGCTGCGGAAGGCGCCGCGCCGGATGCAGCGGAAAAACACGCCCCGGGTCACGAGAATGAATAAGCAGAGTCTTCAGTCGCGGATCGACCCCGAGGACGGGGTGGGTCAGAATCGCCTGAAGCAGGAGGTGAAAAAAAACAATTAAGGCTGCCAGAGCTTTTATCGAACCGGCCGGCAGATTTCTAACGCCCAATTCCTGGGCGGTGGTGAGGGAGAAAGAGAATCACGCATGGGGAAGATTAGAATCAACGAACTGGCTCGCGAACTGGAAGTGAAAAGTAATGTGGTGATCGAGTACTTGGCCGAGGTAGGATTTCCGGACAAGAAATCTCACTCCAGTGCGCTCGACGACGACCTCGCAGAGAAAGTTCGGGCTCATTTCCGTACCGGTGGTGAATCCGCCTCCGAACCTGAAAAGGCGGAGGAGGCTCCTCCCGCGCCCGTGCAACCCGTGCCGGTCGTTGAATCGCCACACGTGCCCGCGGGGCTGGACCTGAGGAAGTTACATGATTTCAAGGCTGATACTATCCACCCGCTGACTCGGTCGATCGCGGATATCAAAGCAACCGCGCGCCGGGCTGTCGTTGCCCCTCCGCCGCCTAAGCCGCCCGCGCCACCGCCAGCCGCTGGACCGTCCACTTCGCCGACAGCGCCTAAGCCTGCGCCCTCCGTGGAGCGGCCGCTTGAACGGCCAGCGCCTGCCGCGCCGGGAATGATCAGCGGTGCCGGCATCGCGTCCCTTGGCGCGTCGAGGGCCCCGATACCGGCCTCCGCACAACCGATCGGACGCCCAATGCCCACTCGCTCGGGGCCAGCGGTTTTGCCTGCGAAGGGCGGGGCAGATGCTTACTCCGCACCTGTCGCCCGCGCCAGTACCGGCGCCGAAGTTTCCGTTCCCAGCAGAGCTCCTGAGATGCCTCCACCCTCCGCACCTGGTGCGCAGCAGAGACCGGGCATGCGCCCGCAACCCCGGCTAGGAAGGCACGGAGCGCCCAGTTCCAATCAGCCGATCTATCCGCAGGCGGTGATGCCGAAGCCGGCGCCAGCGCGGCCAGTTCCTACTCGCCGCCCGGGTGAACCGCGCCCGATGCATCCGACCTCGGCGCGTCCAGCCGCAGGCGGCGGGGTGGCTACGGGAGGACATCCCGCGGCTCGTCCTCCGATGGGCCGGTCGGCGCCGCCGATGATGCGACGCGGGCCGTCGCCCTCGATGATGGCTCCTCGCCCCGCAGTGCCGGAAGAGGTTCCGATCACGCGGAAGATTACCATCAGCGAGGGAATCGCGATTAAAGAGCTTTCCGAAAAGCTCGAGGCGCGCGCCAAAGACGTGATCAAACGGCTGCTGGACAAAGGCATTTTCGCGACCATCAATCAAACTCTCGACGGCCCGACGGCTGTGGAGATTGCCCGCAGCTTTGGCGCAGAAGCCTCCATTGTCAGTTACGAGGAAGAGGTCCTTCAGGAAGTTGAAGAGTCGGATCGCCCGGAAGACCTCCGTCCGCGAGCTCCCGTGGTCACCGTGATGGGCCACGTCGATCACGGCAAGACGTCGCTTCTCGATGCGCTACGCGAAACCAATGTGGCCGCGCACGAAGCGGGTGGCATTACGCAAAGCATCGGCGCATATCAAGTGGTAGGGCAGGGGAGAAAGGTGACCTTTATCGATACTCCGGGCCACGAAGCCTTCACCCTGATGCGGGCGCGCGGCGCTCGCGTCACCGATATTGTAGTGCTGGTGATTGCCGCCGATGATGGCATCATGCCGCAAACGCTCGAAGCCATCAATCACGCGCGGGCCGCCAAGGTGCCGATTGTCGTGGCGATCAACAAGATTGACAAGCCCGATGCTCAGCCGGAACGCGTGAAGCGGCAGTTAGCCGATCATGACCTGATGCCGGAAGAGTGGGGTGGCCAGACGGTCACGGTAGAGGTTTCGGCCAAGCAACGCAAGAACCTCGATCTGCTGCTCGAAATGATTCTGCTCGTCGCCGACATGCAAGCCCTGAAGGCGAACCCCAAGCGCCTCGCGAACGGGACGGTCCTGGAAGCCAAACTCGACCGCGGGCGCGGCCCTGTGGCGACGGTGCTGATTCAGAACGGGACGCTGCGAATCGGCGACTCCTTCATTGTTGGCGCGATTTACGGCAAGGTGCGAGCCTTGTTCGACGACCACGGACGGCCGGTGTTGGAGGCTCCGCCTTCGACTCCCGCAGAGGTCCTCGGGTTGGAGGACGTTCCTCAGGCCGGCGATCGCCTCCAGGTGATCGAGGATACGCTCAAGGCGCGGCAAATTGCGTTGCACCGGCAGGGCAAGCTCCGAGACGCGGCGCTGGCCAAGTCGGCGCGTCTAACTCTCGAACAACTGCACGAACAATTGGCGGCAGGCGATGTCAAAGATCTGCCGCTCATCATCAAGGCGGACGTGCAAGGGTCGGTGGAAGTTCTCTCCGAAACCTTGATCAAGCTCAGCACCGACCGAGTGAAGATCAAGGTCATTCATGCCGGCGCCGGCGCCATTACGGAATCAGACGTGCTGCTGGCTTCGGCGTCCAACGCCGTCATCATCGGCTTCAATGTGCGGCCGGAGAGGAAAGCGACGGAGTTGGCACAGCTTGAGTCAGTCGACATCCGGCTGCACACCATCATTTACAACGTCACGGACGAGATCAAGAAAGCCATGGTGGGGTTGCTGGCCATCACTTACAAAGAAACGTCTCTTGGACGCGCGGACGTCCGTGACACTTTCCGGATTACTAAGGTCGGAACCGTGGCGGGGTGTTATATCCAGGACGGCAAGATCTCGCGGGATTCGCAGATCCGCTTGGTGCGCGACCACGTGGTGGTTCACGAGGGCAAGATCCGCTCCTTGCGGCGATTCAAGGATGATGTGTCGGAAGTGAAGTCGGGAATGGAGTGCGGAATCTCTCTCGAAAATTATAACGACGTGAAGGTCGGCGACGTCATTGAGGCTTACGTGAAGGAAAGGGTGTCCGAGCCTGCCATGGCCTAAAGCCGGGCGCTGGGGGTTAGGGGCTGGAGGCTGGACGCCAAATATGCGGACGAGTTTTAGTGTCGTTTCCGTGGGCCAAGTTTGAGTCGAGAAGCGGCCATGAGAAATGCTCCCGCACCCAGTACCCAGCGCCTAGTCCCTACCCGCAGAGACGGGCGAACACAATGCCGGTTGGTGTCTTAACCCTGGAAATCCAAATCCCCTACGCGCATTCACTCAAAGAAAAGCGCGCGGTCCTGCGGAAGATAAAGGACCGCCTTCGAGCCCGATTTAATGTGGCCGTCGCGGAGCTTAACCACCAAGATGTGTGGCAGCGCGCAACTGTGGGGGTGGTTTCGATTTCGGACAGTCAATCGCTCCTGGATTCGGTTTTTCGACAGGTTCTCGCGGAAGCGGAGAACACTCTGGGTGATGATGTTGCTGACCACTTTTTGGAGTACTTCTAAGGTGTAAAGGGTAGAGGATAACGGTTAAAGGAAAACAAATTTAGCAAGTTTTTCCTCTTTATCCACTACGCATCCACCCTTGGCTTTCATGAGCGTGCGTGGACGCCGGACAGATCGGTTGGGACATCAGATTCGCGTGGAGCTGGCGGAGCTGATTGTGCGTCATGTGAAGGATCCGCGAATTGGATTCGTTACCTTGACGCGCGTGGAGTTGAGTGCAGACCTGTATCACGCCAGGATCTACGTATCGGTATTAGGCAGCCCCGAGGAACAACAGAACAGCGTTGACGGGCTGACTTCGGCGGCGGGATTTCTGCGCCATGAAATCGTCCACCGGTTGGATCTGCGGCGAGCACCGGAACTGACGTTTATTCTGGATCGAGGCGCCGAGGCGGGTGAGAGGATCGAAATGCTTCTACAACAAATTCACGACAGCGCCAAGGATGAAAGCTGAAGGGCTAAGTGTGAAGTTTAAAGTGTAAAGGATGAAGCATCGTAGCGTTTACCCCTCATCAGTACACCTCTTGTGTTTCGTCCTTCAGGATTCGCAATTTGAATTAAGCTAATGGAATCCACTCCCCTCAAACCCGGAATCTCTGGTGTGCTTGTGATCGACAAGCCCGCCGGCATCACGTCCCACGATGTTGTGGCGCAAGTCAGGAAGATTTTGCACCAGCGCCAGGTGGGCCACTTTGGAACGCTCGATCCTTTCGCCACGGGTGTCCTCCCGGTCTCGGTGGGCAAGGCGACACGATTCGCGCAATTCTACTTGAAATCGCGCAAGGCCTACGAGGGTACTATCCATTTCGGTTTTTCCACCGACACCTACGATGCTACCGGTGAAGCGACGTCGGCGGCCATCCCCGCGACTTTGGAAAAATCCTTGATGGAGGATTACTTTCGCCAATTCACGGGACGGCTGCTGCAAACGCCTCCGCCTTATTCGGCCAAGCGAGTAGGGGGGGTGCGGGCGTACGAACTGGCGCGGCAGCACAAGCCGGTGGACTTGGCGCCGGTGGAAGTGGAAATTTATGCTTTGGAATTGATCAGGTTAGAACTCGAGCAGGTGCAATTCGCCGTGGAATGTT
The DNA here is from genome assembly GCA_964501985.1 of uncultured Acidobacteriota bacterium. Taxonomy (GTDB): domain Bacteria; phylum Acidobacteriota; class Terriglobia; order UBA7540; family UBA7540; genus Bog-366. The sequence goes on from CAZCVY010000027.1 coordinate 9,188, forward strand.
CCGGCGGGACGTATGTCCGCTCCCTGGCTCATGATCTTGGGCAGAGGATGGGCTGCGGAGCGCATTTGGCGGGGCTGCGGCGAACTGCGGTGGCGGAGTTCAGGCTGAATCGCGCGGTCACGCTTGAACGTCTGCACGAATCCGTGGAACAGGGAAACCTGGGATACTGCCTTGTCCGGTTGGAAGCGCTGCTTCCCGACTGCCCGGAATTGGTCGTGCGGGGACGCGAGGAAACCTCGGTGCGCCATGGCCACGCGTTTGAACTAGCCCAGGCATTGCGCCCGGGCCGCGGCGGCGCACCGGGGTTGGCCCCCGCCGCGAGCCTCCTCAAAATTCTCGGCACGGAGCGGCGCCTCATTGCCGTAGCGCGACACGTTTCCGGCGCCATCTACCATCCGAACCTCGTGTTGGTTTGATTCTCAAGCGAAGCGTAAAGATTCTACATGGTGCAAAATGCGTGGGTGCGCATCAGCACGCATGAAAAATTTCCGTACCGCCGGGCAACTTTTACCGCCCTCGGGTACCCCGCCAGACGAGAAACTCCGCCTTTTCAATACGCGACCTGTTTGACTAACCTTTGGGCGGGGGCTTGCTACCTCTGAGCCGTACGCAAAACCGAGCCAACGAGGGGGTGTTGCATGAAGAAGAAAGGAACTCTCTGGCTAGGGCTGTCGGCATTGGTCCTTGCCGTGGGGCTCTCGCCGTTCATTCCAAGCGTGCGGGCGCAATCCCAAGACAAGCCACCGAGCGCGCAGCAGCAGGCTGACCAGCAGAAGAGCAATTCGTTTGTTGGCCAAATTGTGAAAGCCAAGAACGGGCAATTCGCGTTACTTGTTGACAAGCAGACGGGGTCGGGCTTTTACCTCGACGATCAAGCCAAGGCCCAGAAGTTCGAGGGCCAAAACGTAAAGGTAACCGGAACGCTGGACGCAGCCAACCACCTAATCCGCGTATCCGACATCCAACCCGCGTAACGACCAGCGGACCCTCCGGACAAAACGCTTGAGCAGGTCAGCACATTCAGGGCGTTTTCTGAGCACGGCCCGGCGGGTCCGCTCTTCCGCGGAGTGACGCGATCAGTAGTCGATCCCCTTCCAGTAATTCGGAGCGCTGACGTATTCGAATCGATCGGGATTGCTTTTCACCAATGCGTCGGCATCCGCGTTCCAGAAAGTGCCGTGTGCATTGTTTTGGGTGTCGGCAATCACGGTGTAGCCAAGTTGATAGTTTTCGAATTCCTGGCTGCGCTTGTCCATGCTATCCCAGTGCTGGTAGACACTGCTGTTCTGGATGTCGTTGCGTTGGTGAGCGGCGGCGGCCTGATTCGCGGCGGCCTGGCCGATGGCATGGATTTCGATGATGGCGGGTGCGGCGATCTTTCCCGCTTGCGCGTCGATCACGCCGGCATTTTGTTTGAAGCTTTGTAGAATGGCGCCCAATGTCGCCCGTTCTCCGGCGGCAACGCTGACCGGCGCTACGGTGACAAAAGCTTCACTCATCCAGTTGCCGGCGACGGGTGTGGGCGGGCCAGCGCAATACACCCCGTTCAGCTCGCGGGTTTCCTTTCCCTCAGCCTTTACGGTTCCTGCGATGTGCACGCAGCGTTGCGGCGGGGGCGCCTGCACAGGGCTAACGGTAGTCAGATTGTAGGTTGCAGGCTGACCGCCAAGGTGGCGAAACAAGTCCTGCATTAAATAGACGTAAGCTTTTCCCATGTCGCCGCCATAAGGGTAGTACGTCCCCTTCTCGTAGACCGTACCGTGAAGGCGGCCCGCGCGAACGGCCTGCATGGTCTGCTGGACCCTGGGATTGTTCGTGTCGCCGGCCAGAAAGGTGAGCCCCAGTTGAGCTTCTTCATCGTGCGGGCCCTCCGCTACCGCGGTTCCCATGGCGCTCATTCTCGGGACGAGCTTCCAGCCATCGGGAAGGCCAAGGCTCGCCGAGTTGTCGGAAAGGGTGACCGGCCGGAGCGGGGCAGCAGGGCCCGAGGCTCCCCCTGCGTGCGGAACGGCAAGGGGATGCCATACGCCGAAGAGAGTCTTCATCATGGGGCCCAACGTTTTGGGGAATCGCGCTGCATCGTCGGAGACCAGAGCCGCCTCGACATGATCGGTCGCGGCCTTGGCTACGATAATCATCCCCGCGACCTGGCCGCCCCCCTGGGTCTTCCTGCTGACGCTGAAGAAGGCGGCGACGGATTCAGTGCCGCGAACCTGAAACAGTTTCCCTACCTGCGGTCGTTCGCCGAGACTGTTGTGCAGCGAGCGTAGGACCGCCCCCATTGCGCCAGCCTCGGTAGTTTGCCCCTCGACCTGCCCGTAGACGATCTTCCCGCCTTGAGGAGGGTTGATGGTTTTAAGGCCTTGCGCTTGGGCTAACATCGCACTCGTCGTGAGACTGAGCAGGGAAGTCACGACCCTTGCAGAGAATCGCAGTTGGTTGCGCACAATCTTCGTCACCTCGTTACAGGGAATCAGAAACACCGGCAGCGCGTGTCACGGGCGGCTACTGCTGGCTCACCAACTTCTCTCCAAGGAAACAATTTGTTGGCAATTCGGAGACTACCCTTTAGCCCTTGCCCAAAGGATACCCCGGAGCGTTGCTCTAATGCAACGGTCAGCCAAAATTGACAGCGCGAGATGTTTGCTAGAAAAACAAGAAAACGCAGCCTTGCATCACCGAGGCAAAGGAGAGGGCCGGCGTTAACCGAGGATTCGTCCAATCTGTTCGATATGATTCAGATCATGCCCGGCGATGTGGGAGGCCAGCTCATGCACGGTTATTCTCCCACGTTCCGCATGTACCCCGTGTGCCTGCCACTGCTCTGGGCTGAGGTTCTGAAGCAGGCGGATATTTGCGTTTCGCAGCAGACGGAACATTTCGATCGCCTCATGCATCGACCACGCGGCGTATTTTCCGAGTTGTTCCCACAGGTTCTGATCGAAACCGGCGAGCGCACATCCGGGTGTTTCGAGCATTTGACGGTAGCGCCAACTCGTGACCAACTCATCTTCCGCAAGGTGGGCAACGATTTCCACGATCGACCATTTCTGAGGGTCAGGCCTTCGCGTGAGTTGCTCATCCGGTACTCCTTTGATCAATTGGGCGATGGCCTCCGGAGTCTCCCTCTGCATCGCGAGTGCATCTTTACCGGCGGCAATGGACCTGATCCGGCTGAGATAGGGAGCTGTGTCGGGCATAAGCAGTCCTCCTTGTGCAAATTCACGAGCACGAAAATAGCGGTATACCATGAAGGTGGTTGCCAAACTACAAGCACCCAATCCAAACTGGAACCGAGCCTCTCCCTCGCGTTACTGCGCCACCAGCACCTTCACGTCGTATGCGGGAATTTGCACATCCACCGGTTCGGTTTTGCCGGTCAAGGCGTTCTGGCAGGCCTGATCGAGCGGCACGGTTTGATCCGTGCTGGTGTAGTTCAACACGAAGATGATCTTTGTTCCCGCCTTTTGTCGAACGGCCACTTCCACGCCGGGAGGGATTTTGTCGTTGAGCGCCACTAAGCTATCCTTCGCGGCGAGGGAAATCAGTCGGTCGTAAAAGAATGGTGATTTCGACTCGGTCCCGACGCGATACACTCGACCTTTTCCTGACTGGTTCTCCGTGACGGCCGGTTTGCCGGCGTAGTAGCCCTTACCATAGGTGGCCAGCACCTTTGCCGTGGCGGGGTCGAGGATGTCGGACCAGGTGCGGGTTGGGAAGCGTGATTCGCCGGGCCCCACAATCTCCTGCTCCTCATTGATCTGGGGATCATATTCGTGAATGGCCACGCCGGCAAAGTCCGCGAACGGGCCGGGGAGGATTTGGTCTGTCACGACGCTATGCTCGTCCTTGACGCCCGAGCGGAATGTGAGGATCAGCGTCCCTCCGTTTTTCACGTAGGCATGGAGCTTGTCAACAAGCGCTTGGTCGCTCACGGAGAGCGCGGGTGCGACGACGATACGATAAGCGGACAGGTCGCTCGGCGGGAAGGCAACGTCGACGCTCACCCCTGCGCGGCGAAAGGCGTCGTAGTAGTCGTGAAGCTGCCGGTTGTAATCGAAGTCCTCCACTCCCGGCTGAATTTGCTGAGCCCAGCGAGAATCCGGCGATACCAGCAAGGCGACGGATGACACAACCCTCGACCCTTGGAGTAAAGGCGTGAGCTGCCCCAATTCCTTGCCGATTTGCGCCACGGCAAGATAGCGCGAATTCCGATAGCTGTCCTGATCGAGGATCCCCTCCCAGTACTGCTCCGTACCGTAGCGGGAAGTGCGCCAGCGGAAATAGCAGACGCCGTCGGCGCCGTGAGCGATGGATTGGTAAGCCCAAACGCGATAAAGAGAGGCCGGAGCCTGCCTACCAAAAAAGACTGACCAGCCCCCCGCGCCGCCCTGCTGCTCCATGATCATGTAACTCTGATTGTCCTTTGAGCCCCGCATCAGGTCATGAGACAAGCCCACACCGGTATATTGCGAGTAATCCTTTTCGAACACCGGATAATTGTCCCAGGCCACGAAGTCAACCGAGCGGTTCAAATCGTGGTAATCGACATCCGGAAACATCCCCATTTCGTTGTGGGTGATGGCCTGGTGGGGAGCAATCCGGCGCAGGATCGAGGCCTGAAGATCGAGATACGAGTGCGTGGAGTCACTCCAGAAGCGATCGAAATCGAGAGCCAAGCTGGGATTGGACGTATCGAAGAGGGTGTTCCACGGCAGAGGGATTTCCCGCCAGGCTTGATACGTGTGTCCCCAAAAGACCGTGCCCCAAGCGGCATTCAGCGCGTCAAGAGTGTGGTATTTGCGCTGGCACCAAGCTTGAAAGGCGGCGCGGCTGGCGGGATCGTAGCACTTGGGGTTTCCCAACTCGTTGTCAATTTGCCAGCCGATGACTCCAGGGCGGTCCTTAAAGTGTTCTGCCATCGCGGTGACGATCCGTGTGGTGGCGGCCACGAAATCGGCGCTGTGGAGGCAATAGTTGCGCCGTGAACCGTAGCGATATCGAACTCCCTGCATATCCATCGCCGCGATGTCGGGGTATTTGGCATACAGCCAGGCGGGCGGCGAGGCGGTGGGAGTGCCGAGTACGGCCCGGATTCCGTGAGCGTTCAGAACCTTCAGCGCGCGGTCAAGCCAGGTGAAGTCGAAGTGTCCCTCCTGCGGTTCCATCTTGACCCAGGCAAATTCCCCCATGCGGACGAAGTTGATGCCGGCCTCTTGCATCATGCTGGCATCTTTCTCCCACTGGCTCTCCGGCCAGGCTTCCGGGTAAAAATCCGCACCATAAATGAATTTCCCATCGTTCCACGCAATCAAGTCGAAGGGCTTGGCCAGAGGCCTTTGCTGGCCCCGCGCCGGCGACCCGATGAGAAAGTAAACGCTCATCAAACCCAAGATGACTCTTATCGATCGTCGCTTCATCATTGAACTCCACTCCGAAAACCGATGATGCTATCCGTGTTCGTTCGCCAAGTCGATGGGAAATCCGGGAGGATGATCAGGTGATGCGGCAACGGAATCATTTGTTCGCAGGGTCGTGGGCCATCGGACAGCGACGAGTGGAAGATTCTTCAGCGGTGACGCACGGGGGCGCAGCGAATAGTGATGTAGCGCAAAGAGATTATTGATTTGCGGGGGAAACGGAAACGCGGGTGCCCTGTTCGAGGAGCAACTCCAGTTCCGACGCGAGCTCTTGTGCCCCCTCGGGCGATTGACAGGCCAGTAGGCTGTGGAAGGCGAGTAGCGTTTCCTTGGCAATCAAATCGAAATCGTGGAAGCAGTAGTCTAACCGGGTCCACAAAGCTTCGGAGGAGTCCAGCGTGACCTGGCCCTCGCGGCAAGCGCGCTTAAAATCCTTGCTCAAGGCGGCGTTGGCACGCAACAGCAAACGGACTTGAAGTGCAAAACGGCTCTTGGAGCCGAACAGAATCTGGTCCAGGAGCTCGTAAAGTCCAACGATGTCCCTCACGGCGCGGGACTTGAAGTGGCTCACAGCAACGCGACGGCCGGGAGCAACTCCATTGGTGGAGGGCAAAGACTTAGAAAGGATCCTCAGAAGGCCCGATACAACCCTACCCAGCCGGTCCCATTCCACGTTGGCCAGACCGACAACCCGCCAAGCCAATTGGTGCTGGTTTGACTCTCGCTCACCAAAGGCGTCATTAAGGGTGATCCCCAGGATGCTGGAGTGGGTTTCTATCTCCTGCGCGACTGGCTCATAGATGGCCTGCAGGTCTCCGCGCAGGGATCCAAATCCGCAACCACGCGCCTTCTTCCTCCCATCCATGTGGAGGAGGCGACGCATCAACATTGCCACTGCTCCGAGAATCAGACCAGCCAATGGCCATTCCATCGCTCCCCATATTAAGGAAATGCGATTCTTACATCAAGCCTGAAATGAGAATGTTTTTTTAAGTATAAAGGGGTTATGTATGTCCTGTGGACGTACGCCGAGAATAGATATGCGCCTTGTAGGAGGAGCGTGCGACGACGAATCCGAGCTTTGGGACTGACCTAGATCATTTCGAACCCTAACGACTCTCCAAGAATCGCGGTGAATTCGTCACGTAATCGGACATCGGACAGGGGCGAGGGGGACAATCTCGAATCGTCGCGACGGGATTCCATTGGAGCCAACGCTGCCCCGATTCTTGACACTGTTTTCGACTGCCACCTATAATGCCCGTCTTATCGGTGGGTCAAAACTCTTTGGAGATAGCAGGTAACCTCCGTGCCAGAAAATGAACAATCCGAGCTGATCCAACAGCGCAAGAAAAAACTCCAGGCGATCGTCGACCTGGGCTATGAGGCTTACCCGCGCAAGTATGATGTGACGCACACGATTCCCCGGATCGCGGCGGAATATTCGGCTCTCAGTGCGGAAGAACTCGCCGCGCGCAAAATTCCGGTGCGGGTAGCGGGCCGCGTCATGACCATCCGCCCGCATGGCAAGGCGGGTTTTGCGCACCTGGCGGGAGGAGGTAAGCGCCTGCAAATTTACGCCCGGCTTGACGCCGTGGGAGAGCGCGACTTCGAGCTTTACAAGCTCCTCGATCTCGGCGACCTGATCGGAGTTGAGGGTTACCTGTTCCGCACGCGTACGGGGGAGCTGAGCATTCATGCCGAGCACCTCCAGTTTCTCGCCAAAGCCGTGCTGCCCCTGCCGGAGAAATGGCACGGTCTCACCGACGTCGAAATCCGCTATCGCCAGCGCTACCTTGACCTGATGGTGAACGAAGAAGTCCGCACGGTGTTCGAGCGCCGCGGCAAGCTGGTGCGCGCCATCCGCGACTTCCTCGAGGCTGAGGGTTACCTGGAAGTTGAGACGCCCATGATGCAGCCGCTGGCCGGCGGCGCCATGGCTCGGCCTTTCATCACTCATCACAACGCGCTCGATATCGACCTCTATTTGCGCATCGCTCCCGAGCTCTACCTGAAGCGCCTCATCGTGGGCGGGCTCGACCGCGTTTATGAGATCAACCGTAACTTCCGCAACGAAGGCATCTCGACGCAGCACAACCCCGAGTTCACCATGCTGGAGTTCTACCAGTCCTATGCGGATTACCACGATATGATCGCCCTCACCGAGCGGCTTCTGCGCCGCGCGGCGGAAGCCGTGCTCGGAGGCGTTGAATTCGATTATGTTGGCCAACGCATTTCGTTTGCAAAGTTTGAGCAGCTGACCATGAAAGATGCCGTACTGCGCCACTGGCCCAGTGGAGTTGAAGGGCTGACCCTCGTTCAGTTGGATGACCATCAGGCTATGGCAACCCGTGTTCCGGCTCTTAACCAATGGCTGACGCAGTGCGGCGTGGCGCCGATCACGGAGGACATCGTCGAAGGGAAACGATCGGGTGAACTCCTGGCTCTATTTTTTGAGCTTGTGGCGGAGGAACACCTCATTCAACCTACCTTTATTATCGATTACCCGCTGGAGGTTTCGCCGCTTTCCAAGCAGAAACCCGACAACCCCAATTTCGTTGAGCGCTTCGAGCTGTACATTGGCGGAATGGAAATCGCCAATGCTTTCAGCGAGCTTAACGATCCGGAGGAGCAGCGCAATCGGTTTCAATACCAACAGAACCTGCGGGAAAAAGGTGATTTAACGGCCCACGCCATCGACGAGGATTATATCCGTGCGCTCAGCTATGGCATGCCGCCCACCGGTGGGGAGGGCATCGGCATCGACCGCCTCACCATGCTGCTCACCGACTCGCGCTCCATCCGCGACGTCATTCTTTTCCCTCTTCTTCGCCCGGAGAAGCAGAGCGATTAGGCCGGAGGTTAACAAGCCTTATGAAAAGATCACGGCGGGATTTCCTGGGAATGCTGGGGGGCGCTGCCGCTTTGCCCCTAGCTGCCCGCTCGGAGCTTGTCAATCCGACCGGATACAGTCGCGCAGCGCAAGCGTCGGGCGAGCGCAAGGTCGGTTACGGCATCGTGGGGTTGGGGCGCATTTCCATGGGCCAGTTTATGCCGGGCGTCCGAATTTCGCAGCGATCGAAGATTGTCGCCCTAGTCAGCGGTCACCGCGACAAGGCTGAACGCATGGCCGGTCGATACGGGGTATCCACTCAATCTGTTTACAATTACGAAAACTTCGAGGAGATTGCCCACAACCAAGAGGTCGACGCTCTCTATATCGCTCTGCCCAACGGCATGCACTCGGAGTACACCATCCGCGGGGCGAAGGCCGGCAAGCACGTCCTTTGCGAGAAACCCATGGCCAGTAGCGTCGCGGAGTGCGAGCAGATGATTGCCGCATGCCGCGCGGCCGGGCGAAAATTGATGATTGCTTACCGCTGCCAGTTGGAGCCCACCAATCTTCGCGCCATTGAACTTATCAAGCAGGGTTACGTGGGAACTGTCGAGAGCATCCACAGTGCCGATGGTTTCAACATCTCACCGGGTGAATGGCGCCTCAATAAGAAGATGGCGGGAGGCGGCCCGATGATGGATGTCGGCATCTATTCACTTGAGGCGTGCTGCTATTTGACGGGCGAGGTGCCGGTGGAGGTCAGCGGAATCTCCTCAGTCATCGACCATGATGGCCGCTTCCAGGAGGTCGAGGAAAACCTGGTGTGGACTATGCGATTCCCCTCAGGGATCATCACCACCTGCCAAACCAGCTACGGCTCGGAACTGGGCAACACCTTTCACGTCAGCGGCTCGAAAGGGTGGATGGACGCTGACCCCGCATTCATCTATGAAGGGCTTCACCTGCGCGCAAAGGGCAACGGAGCAGCTATCGATCAGCCCACCGATGACCCTTCACCCCGCCAGTTCGCCCGCCAAGCAGACCACTTCGCCGATTGCATTCTGGAAAACCATGAGCCGAAGACCCCGGGCGAACTGGGTTTGCGAGATATGAGGTTGATCGAGTTAATCTACCGATCCTGCCAGGAGGGTCGTCCGGTGAAAGTGAGTTAGCAGGCCGGTAATGCGTTCCTTGGAATAATGGCGTAATGAGTTTTGAATTCTTCATGGCGCTTCGCTACCTGAGGGCCAAGCGGCGGCAGGCGGCGATATCGATTATCACCGTGATCTCCGTGATCGGGGTTACGGCGGGAGTTTGCGCCCTGGTGATTTCCCTCGCGGTCAACAATGGCTTTCGCGAGGAGCTGGAGAGCCGCTTACTCGGCGCCACGACAGATATCAATCTGGTGCGCAAGGAGAGCGATGGCATCAAGAACTTCGATCAGCTCGCGAACCGCCTGGCGCACGTCCCACACGTCGTGGCCGACGCGCCCTCGCTCTACGAAGAAGCCTTGGTTTCCAGCAACTCGCGCGCCCAGGGAGTGCTCCTGAAGGGCGTCGAACCCGAGCGGGAAGTGAAGGTGGGCACACTCTTGCGGCATCTTCGCGAGGGTTCGCTCGAAGGTCTGTCAAAGACGTTTCCCAATGCAGACCCCATTATCGTCGGCAAGGAGATGGCGACTGCTCTGGGCGTTTACGTGGGTGACACCGTGCTGGTCACCAGCCCGCAGGGATACTTGACTCCGCAGGGGATTGTACCCAAGTTCCGGCACTTCCGCGTGGTGGGCGTTTTCGATTCGGGTTTTTACGATTTCGATGCCACTTGGGCGTTCACGAATCTCGCCGCTGCTCAGCGGTTGTTCGACCTTGCCGACGAGGCTTCCGTAATTGGGTTCAAAATTGATGACGTTTACCGCGCCCCACAGGTGGCGGAAGAAATCCGCCGTGAGGCGGGGCCGGGGTTTGACACTACAACCTGGATTGAGCAGAACCATTCGCTGTTCAGCGCGCTACGCTTGGAGCGGCTCGTGACCGTCCTGACCATCGGCCTGATCGTGGTGGTGGCGGCCCTAAATATTTTTATCGCGCTGGTGATGATGGTGATGGAAAAAAATCGGGACATAGCGGTTCTGATGTCCATGGGTGCGCGGCAGCGACAGGTTTGGGCCGTTTTCACCCTCCACGGCGTGGCGATTGGCGGCGTGGGCACCCTCCTCGGCTTGACCTTGGGTTATGGCGTATCGTGGCTGGGGAATACGTACAAGCTGATTCCACTCCAGGCGGACGTCTATGCGCTGTCTTCGGTGCCCTTCCACGCCCACCCGTTGGATGGCGTGTGGATTGGGGTCGCAGCCATTACCATTAGCTTCCTAGCGACGCTCTATCCGTCACTGTCGGCGGCCCGGCTAAATCCGGTCGAGATTCTCCGTTACGAATGAAGTCCGTAGTAACACTGAAGCATCATGACGGTGGAACCCCAATTGGCGAACGACGCGCAACTGACGACCGACCACGGACCACGGACGCTCCTGCGGACAGAGGGCCTGACGAAATCCTTCCAGTCCGGGAGTGAAGAAGTTATGGTTCTCGACGACTTGAGCATGGAGGTAAAACTGGGGGAGTTCGTTGCTTTAGTAGGAGAATCCGGATCGGGCAAGACGACGCTCTTGCATTTGCTGGCTGCGCTGGACACCCCGACGAAGGGTGAGGTATACTTTCAAGGAAGAAGGTTAAGGGAGTATTGCGAAGACGAACGTGCTTTGTATCGCAATGAGAAGATAGGCTTTGTCTGGCAGATGCATTACCTTCTGCCGGAGTTCAGCGCGCTGGAGAATGTGGTTATCCCGCAGTTAATTCGCGGGTGCAGCAGGAGTGAGGCCCGGCTGCGCGCTCAAGAATTACTGGGCGAAGTCGGGCTCGAAAACGCATCTCAGCGCAGGGTAGGTGAACTTTCGGGCGGGGAACAACAGAGAGTGGCCTTGGCCCGGGCGCTGGCCAATCATCCTGCCCTCTTATTGGCAGATGAGCCCACGGGGAGCTTAGACCATCGTACGGCCGAGCGGGTGATCGATCTGCTCGAGAACTTGCATCGGGCGCATCATTTAACCTCGGTGCTGGCGACGCACAACCTGGACCTAGCCCGTCGCGCCAATCGGACCTTGCGTTTGGCGAAGGGGAAGTTGACGGAATGGGTAGTTCCAATAGTTCCATGACCCTCGCACTTCCTGTGGCACGGTGTGTTAAAGAGAAGGCGGGGCTCCAAGTAGAACTGAGGAGCTATGTTTGAGAGGTACACGGAGAAAGCCCGGCGCGTAATATTTTTCGCGCGCTATGAAGCCAGTCAATTTGGCAGCCCCTTCATTGAGACCGAGCATCTCTTGCTGGGACTTTTGCGCGAGGACAAGGCACTCACCAACCGCTTCTTGCGGTCGCACGCCTCGATAGAATCAATTCGCAAGCAGATCGAGGGCCGGACTCCGATTCGCGAGAAGGTTTCGACCTCGGTGGACCTGCCGCTGAGCCAGGAATGCAAGCGCGTGTTGGCTTATGCCGCGGAGGAAGCGGAGCGCCTGGCGCACAAGCACATTGGCACCGAGCATCTGCTTTTAGGCCTGCTGCGCGAGGACAAATCGTTCGCGGCGGAAATCCTGCACGAGCGCGGCTTGCGCTTGTCCACTCTGCGCGAAGAGCTGAGTCGCGTGCAGAGTGACAAGGCTGCCACCGCCCGCCCCAAAGAGACTTCGCTCCTTGGTGAATTCAGCCGCGACCTGACTCAGGCCGCGATGGAAAATCAGTTGGATCCTCTGGTGGGCCGCGAGGCGGAATTGGAGCGGGTCGTCCAGATCCTGTGCCGCCGTACCAAGAACAATCCCGTGCTGATCGGTGAGCCGGGCGTGGGAAAGACCGCCATCGTGGAAGGCCTGGCGCAGCGAATCGCGGACGGCGACGTGCCGTCCTTCCTGGCCGACAAACGGATTCTGGCGCTTGATCTTTCCCTGATTGTGGCGGGCACCAAATATCGCGGCCAGTTTGAAGAGCGGTTGAAGACCATCATGAAGGAGCTGATGGAGGCGCAAAACGCCATTATCTTCATCGACGAACTGCACACGCTGGTGGGAGCGGGCTCGGCGGAAGGCTCGCTCGATGCCGCCAACATTTTGAAGCCCGCCCTCTCCCGCGGCGAAATCCAGTGCATTGGCGCCACCACTCCCGCAGAATATCGCAAGTCCATCGAAAAGGACCGTTCACTCGAGCGGCGCTTCCAGGCCGTCAAGGTCCCGCCGCCGTCGGAAGGGGAAGGCATCAAGATCCTGTTCGGCATCAAGGACCGGTACGAGAAATTTCATGCGGTGACCTACACGGACGAGGCACTGAATGGAGCGGTGTACCACTCGAATCGTTATATCCCCGACCGCTTCCTGCCGGACAAAGCTGTGGACCTGATCGACGAAGCGGGCGCGCGGGTGAAACTGCGACAGAGCTCGCTGCCCGAAGAAATGATCGATGTGCAGAAACGCATCAAGTTCGTGGTACACAGGATGGAGAACGCCATCGCCAACCACGAATTCGAGAAGGCGCGTTTCTACTCCGATGAAGAGCGTAAGGAACGCGAGAACCTACGCCTTCTGCGGGAAAAGTACAACATCGATGAGACCGCCATGGGTGTTGTGACGCAAGACGACATCGAGGAAGTAGTCGCCCGCTGGACCGGCGTCCCCGTCACCGCTATCAAAGAAGAGGAAAGCGCCAAGCTGCTGCGCATCGAGGAAGAGCTGCATAAGCGCATCGTCAGTCAAGACCGCGCGATTTCCGCCCTGGCGCGCGCGATCCGTCGGTCGCGGGCTGGCTTAAAACTGCCAGGGCGCCCGGTGGGTTCATTCCTATTCCTGGGTCCAACCGGCGTGGGCAAGACGGAAATGGCCCGCTCCCTCGCCGCGTTTTTATTTGGCTCCGAGCGCGCTTTGGTCCGCTTTGACATGTCGGAATTCATGGAAAAGCACTCGGTCTCAAAATTGATTGGCTCACCCCCGGGATATGTGGGATATGAAGAAGGCGGCCAGCTAACTGAGCGTGTTCGGCGAGCTCCGTATTCGACGATTCTGCTGGACGAGATCGAGAAGGCCCACCCGGATGTGTTCAACATCCTATTGCAGGTTTTCGAGGACGGCCAGTTGACAGATGGCCTCGGCAACACGGTGGATTTCAAAAATGCCATCATTATAATGACCTCGAATATCGGTGCTCGCTATTTGGAACGGAAGTCGCACATGGGGTTTCAGTCGGGGGCGGAAGGCGCGACGGAGCGAAAGGCCGAGGAACTGGTGATGAGCGAGGTCAAGCGGCTTTTCAACCCTGAGTTCCTCAACCGTCTGGACGAAATCATCGTGTTCAATGCCCTTACGGATAATGACCTCATCCAGATTCTCGAGTTGCTGGTCGGGCAGATGAACCAGAACCTCGCCCAGAAGAATATTTCGTTGACGCTGTCGCCGGAGGCCGGCCGGTGGATTTTGGAAAAGACTTGCGTGGACCGCTCGTATGGCGCCCGGCCTCTGCGCCGCGCTTTACAGAAGTACGTTGAAGACCCGCTCTCGGAGGCGTTAATCCAAGGAGAGATTCATCCTCCGGCGGTTTTGGAAGTTATCGTCGAGAACGAGGCGCTCTACTATCGTTCAGTAAACGACAAATTGGTCGGCGCCACACCGCTCTCCCACTAGGGCGAGTCGTCAAGGTCTTCCCGGCCACTAAGCGGACAATCGACACGCTCAGCTCCTCGGAATGCAGAATTCTCGGGAGCGGGGCGAAAGGCTTCCTGGTGCAATATTACTTCCGGCCAACTTCTGGCGGAATCCCGGCATCGGATTGTCTTGGTTTTCATGCGCGTGAGAGGGGATCGCTTTCTCTTGATTAAGATGAAATTGTGTGTGCCTGGACTTCGAGGGAAGCTGTACCGGCTGGGAGTTCCCGCCCTGGCACTCCTTTTGTGGTTACCTCTCACCGCCACTGCACAGAACCCGCCGCCGGATCAAAAAAGCCAGAATCCTCCGTCAACGCAAAATCCGACACCTCCTGCTCCAGCGCCGGCTCCTCAAAATCCATCGGAGAAAAATCCGCAAGAGCCGGCCCCCGGCCAGATTCAACTGGAAACTCCTCAAGCGCCAGCCGCGCCCAAACCGGGGGAACAGCCGCAGCAGGCCCCCAAAATGACGACGCCAACTGCGCCGGCTGTGCCCCCGCAGGAAGAGCACAAGACGACGATAGAAGAAATCATCATCCGTGGTAACCGCCGAATTCCAGCCAGCACCTTGCGCGCCCGCATCTTTTCGCAGAAAGGCGATGTCTACGACGAGAATGCCCTGGAACGCGACTTCATGGCCTTGTGGAATACCGGGTTCCTGGATGATGTTCGCCTCGAGGTCGGCGACGCGCCGGATGGCAACAAAATCATCACCTTCTACGTTCGAGAAAAGAAGTTGGTTCGCAGCATCGATTACAAAGGGTTGAGCAGCGTGGAGCAATCCGACGTTCTGGATGCCTACAAGAAGGAGAAGGTCGGGCTCAGCATCCAATCTCAGTACGACCCGGTAATCATTAAGCGTGCGGAGGTGGTGCTGCAAGAATTGTTGGCTGCGCACGGCAAGATGTTCGCGACCGTTCGTCACCGCACGCGCAACATTCCCCCAAATTCCGTGGCGCTGACTTTCATTGTGGTGGAAGGTCCCAAGGTGCAGCTTGGGGCGATCCGTTTCTCCGGTAACACGGTCTTCTCGGACAATCAATTGGTGCGCTCGATGAAATACTCGCGGCCCTCGGGTGCGCCGCCCTGGTTCTACTGGTTCCACAAGACCTACGATAAGGACCGCATCGAGGCGGATCTGGAAAACATTCGCGATTTATACCGCGACCACGGCTACTTCTACGCCCAGCCGAAGGAACCTGATACCAAAATGGTTAACACGGGACGCCGCTGGCCCTTCTTTTTTTGGAGCTGGGGGCATGGCAAGCGCGTGGACATCAAGATTCCCATCGAGGAGGGCGTGCAATACCGGTTGGGCACCTTCCATATTCGCGGATGCAAGCTCTTCAAGGAAGATAAAGTGGCCGTGCTCCTGGGGATGAAGCCTGGAGATATCTTTGCTCTTTCCAAGGTTCGCAAGGCAATTGAAAACTACACCAAGCTGTACGGTCAGTTCGGATACATCAACTTCACCGCGTCGCCCGATATCGAGCCTGATAACAAGAGGAGAATTATTAACCTTGCGCTCGACTTCGAGGAAGATAATCAGTTCACGGTCCACCGCATCGAGTTTTCGGGAAACACCAAGACACGCGACAAGGTCATACGCCGCGAGTTGTTAACCGAAGAGGGCGCCATATTCAGCACACAGTTGTGGGATTATAGTGTGTTGAAAATGAACCAACTTGGCTTTTTTGACGAGGTCAAAAAAGAGGATTACGACATCAAGCAGAATGCCAAGGACAAGAATGTTGACATCCTGGTAAAGGTCAAGGAAAAGGGGAAGAACTCCATCGGGTTCAACGGCGGCATCAGCGGATTGGCAGGGAACTTCATTGGTCTCAATTATGCCACGAACAATTTTTTGGGCCTGGGCGCGACCCTGAGTTTAGGGGTTCAATGGGGCACTTTCCAGAAGATGTATTCGTTCGGTTTCACTCAGCCCTATTTTCTGGATCGCCCGATCACCGCCGGCTTTACTGTGTTTAAGAGTGATTATAACTATAACCAGATCCGACAACTCGCGATTTACAGCGGAATCAACCCCAACCTCTTGGCTCAGTCGCAATACGGAAGATACTACGGGCAGAACTTTACTCAGAATTCCGATGGTTTCACGATGTTCGCCAGTTACCCCTTGCGTCGACATTTTGCGCGCATCGGTCTGACCTACAGCTTTTCCCGCAGCGATTTGCAGGCATTCAGTTCGGCGTCCGAGTCTTATTTTCAGGCTATCAACTTCAGTGGGTTGACAGGCCCCAACGCCTTGTCGGGCATTATTACCAGCCAGATCATGCCGACGTACCTTTACAGCACGATTAACAGTACTTGGACCCCGACGAAAGGCAAATATGTTTACGCCGCCATTGCGTACTCGGGAAGCGCTATCGGTGGGAACGTCAACACGATTCGGCCGGTGTTCGAAGCCAAGTATTTTCGCCCTGTCCTCAATGTCAAGTCGGACCACCCTACCGCCATCGGGATGCGATTCCTGGTTTCCAGCGTCATAGGTTACGGCGGCCGAGTGGTCCCGCCCTTCTCCCGCTTTTACATGGGTGGAGAGGAAGATATCCGGGGATTCGATATCCGCACCGTGAGTCCGATTGCGTTCTATCCCACGATAGTTTCGGTGTGCAATCGCAATGTAAACGGTCAACCCATTACCAGCACGACCCAAACCGGAGCTAGCACAGGTTCGTGCGGTTCCTCGACCAGTTTTCCGATCAACTCCCCGATTTTCCCCGGCGGCGATACGGAGGCGATTTATAACTTCGAATACCGTTTCCCCATCGTCGGATCAACTGCCAGCATGGCCTTTTTCTCCGATTCCGGCGGCAATTTCATACTTTATCCAAACCAGCTTATGCTGGCCACCGGAGCCTTGAGTTCGATTGAGAGCCAGTATCCCTATTTCCCCATTCCGCGGGAATTGCACCCCATTGCCACGACCAATTTTCAGCCACGCAGTTCGGTGGGGCTCGATTTGCAGGTTCTCCTCCCGGTGGTAAACGCTCCGATCCACATCTTCTATGGGTATAATCTTCTGCGAATCGATGAGGTGATCACGCCGCCGCAGGACCTTCCCCCCGAATCGCTGTTCCCGAATGTGGCGACCTACATCGACGCGCTTAAGAATTTCCAGCCTTTCCGCCTGAAGGAGCGTTCCGGCCGCGTCGGGTTTACGGTGCAGCGAACCTTTTAGAGATTTGGGAAAATGAGTTAGAATGAGGTTTTCACTTGGAACTTTCGATCTTTTGAAGGAGCTTGAATGAAGAACCGTTTGACCATCCTTTCGGTATTATGCGCCCTCTTGGCCGTCCCGCTGGTCGTGCATGCCCAGGGAAAAGTTGGCCTCATCAACATGAGCGCGGCGATTGGGAGTACCGCGGAAGGGAAGAAGGCGGCGGCAGACTTGCAAAAAAAATATCAGCCTCGCCAGCAGGAACTGGAGCGCTTGCAGCAGGAGATTCAATCCATCCAAGATCAACTGAGCAAGCAATCAGCCACGTTGAGCGACGACGAGCAGCGCCGATTATCCCGGGACTTGGAAGACAAGCAAAAGCTGCTTAAGCGCTCGACCGATGACGCGCAGAGCGATCTTGCTGCTGACCGGGACGAAGTGGTACGCCGGATTGGCCAGAAGATGACTCGAATTGTCAACGACTATGCCCAGCAAAACGGGCTGTCCCTGGTGATCGACGGCGCCCAGATCCCCGTCTATTACTATTCAAAGGACAGTGACATCACGGCGGAGATTGTGAAACGCTACGACGCTGCGAACCCTGTCGCGGATGCAGGAACGCCAGCGAAGCCCGCGGCGCAACCGGCCGCCCAATCGCCCGCGAAACCCAAATAGGTTACGGCGGTTTGCTTGGAATGAATATCCCCAGCTCGCCGCGCTGGGGAGGGACAGCGATTGGTGGTAACTGCCTCGTGACAATATCACTATACAAAAGGATCTCAATAGAGAATTTGAGAAGCTTGAAGGAGTTTGAATGAAGAACCGATTGATCGTACTGATCGCAGGATTGGCAGTATACGGCGGGACGCTCTCCCTGAGCGCCCAGAGCGCAGCTCCTGCCCAAAGTAAGATTGGGGTTATCAATATGCAGGCGGCGATCGCCAGCACCGGCGAAGGCAAAAAGGTCTTTACTGATTTGCAGAAAAAGTACCAACCCCGCCAGCAGGAACTGCAACGGCTGCAACAGGAAATCCAGGCCATTCAGGACCAGTTAACGAAACAGCAGGGGACGCTGAGCGAGGATGAGTCGGGTCGCCTGAGCCGCCAGGCAGAGGACAAGCAAAAGCTCTTGAAGCGTTCTGCCGAGGATGCCCAGAACGATTTCAACCATGACCGCGACGAAGCCCTTAACAAGTTGGGCCAAAAAATGGTCCATGTGATCACGGATTACGCTCAGCAGAATGGTTACACGTTGGTTCTGGACGACGCGCAGATGCCTGTTTACTTCGCTTCCAAGGAAATCGAACTTACGGAAGAGATCATCAAGCGTTACGACGCTGCGAATCCCGTGGCGGATGCCGGGACGCCTGCCAAGCCTGCGACCTCTCCGGCCGCGGCCGCGCCGAAGCCCAAATAGCAATCGCAGCATTTTCCCCTCGATGTCACCTACCACGGCCCCGTGTTGACACGGGGCTTGGTGTCTTTAGTTCCTTCGCGAGAATTGTGTCTTCGGTGGCTACACAGCCCGCGCCGAGGATCCCGCATCGACGGCTGCTTGTCAAAACTCGCGACAGACTAGCCAACGTCAACGTCAGCGGAAGGCAAGCGCTCATGCCTTGCCGAGGGGTTCGGCATGAATCGTGATTTTGGAGATTTGTGGGAAGGCTTGTCGGAATTTGAATTCCAGGGTCTCGGTTATGTCATGCACCTTGGCGATGGGGAGATCGGGCTCGAGCGTGCAATGGAGTCGCACCACGACGCTGCCGCCGACCTGGTGGGCCTCGACGGAGTGGCAATCGAGGACTCCCGCGGTGTTGCGCGCCAGTTCCTCCACCTCGCGTTCCACCGCCTGATTGTCCATGCGAGCTTCATTTCCCGTTTCCACTGCGGCGATCAGCGGCTCGAGGTGCACGTTAACTTCATTGACTTCCGGCAGGTTTGCCTTAATCGCGCTTTCGAGCTGGGTTGAGCGGTCATGAGCCTCCGCCAGGCGCAATTGGGGATCGACTTCCAGGTCAAGATGGACATTGATCCGGCCGTTGACCTCGTAGGCCGACACTTCGTGGACCAAGAAGTTCTCCCGATGAGCCACCGCGCGGATTTTGGCGACAACGTCGCCCGAAGAAGGCTCCTGCGGTGTAGTGTGGATCACCACGTCGGCCGTGGGAAACAAGCGGTGAACCTCCCCCTCCACGACGTCCGCAACGGACTTCGCATGCTCGAGAGAGATATTGCTTGAGAGCGTGAGCCGCAAATCCACAAACAAGCGGCTGCCGCTCTCCCGCGTTCGAATCCGGTCGAGGCTGAGCACACCGGACACTCGTGACACGCTTTCCGCGATCAACGCGCTGGTCCCCGTCGGTGCGGCATCCACCAAGGCGTCCACCGTCTTTTTTCCCAGGCGCAGTGTGATGTAGACAACAATCGCCGCGACCACCAGCGCAGCGGCCGGGTCGGCGGCTCGCAGCCAACGGAGGTTCTCCTGCCGGGAAATGTAGACCAGGATCAATCCCAGGACGACCACGGTGGAGCTATAAACGTCGGTGGAGAAGTGCAGGGCATCGGCCTCGAGCGCCTGGCTATTGTATTTCCGCGCTACGCGGAACAACGCGCGCGAGCGGAGGGAATCGATGGTGATCGAGATGAACATTACCCCGAATGCCCAAAGGGAGGGCTTCACGTGCACTTCGCGAAAAAACAGCCGTTGAATCGCTTCCCAGACGATCCAGGCACAGGTGGCGATCAGCAGGCCCGTCTCGATAAAAGCGGAAAGGTGTTCGATCTTGCCGTGTCCGAAGGGGTGCTGGCTGTCCGCAGGTTTATCCGAAACCCGCACCGAGATGTAGGTGATGGTCGCCGCCACCAGGTCCAAGCTCGAGTGCATCGCCTCGGAGAGAATTCCCAGGCTGCCGGTCCACAGTCCCACCGTCAACTTCATCGCCGTCAGCAATACCGCCGCCGCGATCGAGTTCAAGGCGACAGCCTGCTTCTCGCGGCTGTAATCAGTCATCCCATTGCTGGCTGGATTTGTGGACATTCGCTTGGCTGAAGCTACGCCCGAAAGGGGGCGCAGAACGGGCCGGTTGAGCCCCGTCACTGGTCGTTGAGGTCATCCAAGGCAGACTGAAGTTCTGCCCGAGCGTGCTGTTTCCCCTGGCGGGCGGTTACTTCAATTCCTGCCGCCAGCACCTTGCGCGCCTCCTCCACCCGCCCCTGCTTGATGAGGTAGCTCCCTGCCTGAAAGTAGGTGGCGGAATACTCGGGGTGGTGTTGGAGCAGATACTCGAAGTGAGTCCAGGCGGTAGCAGGATCGCTTTTCGCCAACTCCAGTGCCAAGCCGTAGCGCGCGAATGTATTGTGAGGATCCTGTTGCAACGTCTCTTCCAGGAACTCGCGGCGCGTCTTCTCGGCTTCAGGAGACATATGGTCAACCTCTAAGGATTCCGGTCTTTGCCCTGCCCAGGCCTTCTGGCCAGAGTGAACTCAGCCGCTTTCCCGGCACGCGGAAACTATTCCAGTGATTCCGGTTGCAACACCCCACCGGCTCGCATAGTATAGGCGTACGAGCCGGGCAAGGCAAACCTTTCGAAAGGTGTCGCGTCGGCTGTGATGATTCGAGATATGTTCTGTTTTTGCCTTGGTTCCGAGACTTCGAACGAGAGCGAGCTTGTCCGGGATCGGATTGGCTCCCGAACCAGTTTGTTTTTCCTCCAAGCGCTCCATCCCGCGGCTTCGTGTCTCGCCGCGATATAATGTTTTGAAGATTGAACAAGATGGTAAAACCGATGGGGAAAACCGTTGCCGAATCTGTAACCGAAATGGTGGAAGTGGTGCTCCCCAACGACACGAATCCACTCGGAAATCTGTTGGGCGGCAGGGTGATGCACCTGATCGACATTGCCGGAGCCATAGCGGCGACTCGCCACGCGCGTTCCCAGGTGGTGACGGTGGCGGTAGATAATCTCGACTTTCTTTATCCGGTCCGCGTGGGAGAACTCGTGGTACTTCGCGCCCACATTACTCGAACATTTCGGACATCCATGGAGGCGGAAGTCAGGGTCTACCGCGAGGATTCCTTGACGGGCAAGCGGCAACAGACCAGCTCGGCCTTTGTCACCTATGTGGCCCTCGATCCTACGGGGAAGCCGAAAGAAGTTCCTCCCGTGATTCCTTCTACGCCGGAAGAGAATCGCCGTTACCGCGAGGCGCTCTACCGGCGGCGCCGGCGACTCAATCTCGCGGCGCGAGCCCATCGTCGCTACTTCGAAAAATCTTAGCAAATGGATGCACATCGCAGCGATCTGATGATTGTTGCGAAGTTGAATTCGGAGGCCTACTGATGAAAATTAAACGGAACAAGACATTCTCCGGCACGCCCTGGGAACCCAAGGTGGGATACGCGCGGGCCGTGCAAGTGGGCGATACCGTTCATGTTTCCGGCACCACCGGCACGGATCCCTCGGGTAAAGTCCTGGCCCCCGGAGATATGTATGCCCAGACGAAACAAACCATTCTCAATATCGAGAATGCCCTCAAGCGCCTAGGCCTGGGCTTGGAGCACGTCGTCCGGACGCGCATCTATGTGACGCAAATCGATCGCTGGGAAGAAGTTGCCAGGGCACACTTGGAGTTTTTCGGAGAAGTTCATCCCGCAACGACGCTGGTGGGAGTGGCACGGCTCATCGATCCGGAGATGCTGGTCGAAATCGAAGCCGAAGCCGTGGCGTGAGCGACGGCCCTTCTCCGCGGATCAGACCCAGGCCTTCGACGACCGCTTTCTGGATATTGAGGTCTATGGCCTGCTCGCGGAAGACTGGAAGCGCGCGGCGGAGACCCGTAGCGCAAACCTGCGCCTTTGAGGTCCGCGGTTCTTTGCTGGGCCTCCGCTCTGAAACCTGAGGCAGGAATCTGGATTAAAGGTTTAGGTATCTGGCAAGAGAAGAGCCGTGGACCCCACAGCACCGGGGGGCCGCGCAACCCGCTTGGAGCGGGCCGTACCCGATGTGCTGACCAAAAAGGTCTAACAATGCCGCGCATTTACTTTGTCACTTGATTCTCCGCAGTCTGCTTCTGCTGATCCTCGGCGTTTTTCCAATGCGAATCGGGATTATACTGATTCATCGCTTTGGCGATGACGCCGGTTTTCTTGCCCAAATCCTTCTGATAGACGACGCCATCCTCGGTAACGACGAACGTCATTACGCCGGAGGACCTGTACTCCGACGGATAGGCCAGGAAAGCGAAGCCCCCGGTCATTCTGCCGTTTACGACATAGCTTTTCGCGCCGCCGGGGCCATGTTTCCCCTGGCGGGTCAGGATATGAAAATAGTAGCCGCGATAAGGAACCGGAGCGCCACCTCGGTTCGGGGCATAGCCCTCAGCCACCGCCGCGGCCACCAGCGGCCCAATGGGACGCTGGGGTTCGCCATCTGCGGCCTTCCAGTAAAGGCCATTGTGCGTTCCCTCGTCACTGAGGATTTTCTGTGCATATTGGTGGTTCTGTAGCGTGTAGTATTCCTTTTGTGCGGCGACGAGCTCTTGGCAGACCCTAATGGCCGAGATTTCGTTCCGTCCAATACGCCTGCTAAGAATTTCCATCCTGCCCGCCTCCGTATCGAAATACCAGAGGTTACCCTTGGTCACGAGCGGTATCGGCGTAGGCCAATTCTCTGCGCCGATGTACAAGACGGTCATTCCACTTGGTTCTTCGACCAGCCGGTGCATCTGCTGATACCTCTGGACGAAATTAGTACGGCTCTTGGCGTCCTCGGCGTCGTCTCCCGACGAAACGATTTGGCTCCCCTCGGGTCCGAGGATATCGAGCAGGCTCTTTTCGTCGTTATTCTGCATAGCCGTAACGAGTGCGTTGCTCGCCTCGTCCGGTGATGAAAAGGTTTTCTGGCCCGGTTGCTGCGCTGGAGAAGGCGTGGGGAAGCACACCGTCAAAAGGATGGCAACCGCGGCTGACCTTGGAACACGCGCCCTATGAAATTGGTCGAAGTTTGGCGTCGTTCGCCACATAATGGTTCTCCCCATTTCTGAGTTGGAAACTCGAGTTGGAACGTGACCGGGCGTTGATTAACGGCGCCCGCCACCGCGAAATCTTCCGCCACCAAAGCCCCGAAATCCACCGCCGCCCAAGCTCTCGCTTCCACGCGACGAATAAGTCATGGTCTGTCCACCACGGCCGTAGCCGCTGAAGGCGCCCGAACGCGTGCCGCTCTGGCCGCGAGGCTCGGCGTACCCTCGAGCAGCCTGGCGGTCCCCGTCGAAGGGGGCAGACGCGGGGCCGGGACGATTGCCAAATCCTCCACCTCGCCCGACTCCGCCCCGGTAGAAATTGTTCCGATTGTAAAACGTGTTGCTTCGGGAGAAATACCTGCCGTGGTCAAAGGTCGCGAAATGGTTGTGCCAATCAAATCCCCAATTCCCCCAGCCCCATCCAAATCCGCCAAAGAACCCGATTCCGAAACCGACTCCAAATGAGAGGTACGGCCCGTCAAACCAAATTCCGGGATACGGGTACCAACCCGGCCAGGCAATGATGGGGTCTCCGTAGACGATCCGCGGATCATATGCGGGGACGTAAACGATTTCGGAGTTGGCGGGCTGGACAATGATCGTCGAGCCCTGACCCGTCACAACTTGCTGCGACGAGGTCTTAAGATTGCCGGCAGCTTGGGCCCGCTGGCGCATTACCTGTACGGCGTCCATTACGTCCTGTTCCTGGTTGTAGTAGGCGTCGCCGAGAGACGACGTCCAGGCGAGGTTCTTGTCCATGTTTCCAAGGACGGATGGAAACGCGGTGAGAGCCTTGACGCTCGCGTCCCAGGATTGTTGGTCCACCTCTTGGGCCAGGGCCTCGCCCTGCAAACCAGGATGCGCTTGCAGCCACCGGTCGGCTTCGACGACTTCCTCGGGAAACGTGGATGCCGCCAGGATCTGTGCCACCAGCGAATCCGGGTACAGGGCAATCGGCGCTACCAACTGCTGCAAATGTTCGGGCGACCCTTGCTTGTAGACTGGTGACGGCGCAGCCGGCGGCGCGGCTTGCGCATCTTGAACGGCCCACAGGTTCTGAGCACTGCTCTGGAACAATAGGCCCAAAACAACAGGGAAACCCAAATTTCCCGGCCCCATCGAGGTTTTGGGGACTCCCAGGCCACTCCGAAAATGTTCATCTAGTTGAACCCCCGCTTAAGTTGCTGATGCCCCTCTTGAATCAAAGCCAAGGAAAAAGCACGTGCGTTGCCAACGATCAACAGAAGCTACACAGAAACAATCCCTCATCCCTTCAGCAGTTTGAGTCCTTTCGAAACCGCCAGAGGCAACCTGCTAAATGCCGGATATCCAGACGCAGTGTCAATATTCTGACATTCGTTCGGGGGGAAGAGGATGAGGGGGCAAATGCGATCGCCAGCACGCGAGCCGTGCATAAATTGAACGAGCACTTTTGACCAACCGTACGAGCAATATTGGGCTGATGCGTACCTTCCCGATGGGATACAAGGACACTAGGGCTTGAGGTTTCTGGCGCCGGGGAAAGTTAGCCCGGCTATTGGCAAGGGAAACTGATGGGCGCATTCGTCATAACGATGGCGGGACGTTAGCACGCATCCTGATGGTGAATTCCCTTTAAGTCCAAAATTGATGGGAGCCTTGAGTCAATGACTGGAACGAGTTTCACGATATCGAAAGGCAGCGCCACGGGGAAGGCCCACACGCCGGGACAGTCGTGGTCCTCTGGCCGCTGGTGGCTGATCATTGGAGGGTCACTCATTGTGATCGGTGCGCTCGTGGGGACCGTGCTGCTGGCCGGCAAATGGCCCTATACGCAACAGGCTGTCACCAAAGCGCTACAGGACCGATTCGCCCGGCCCGTGCAGATCCGCAATTTCCGCAGAACCTATTTTCCACCGGGGTGCGTGGCGGAAGGGGTCAGTTTCCTGCACCGGAATCACAAGGACCTCCCTCCGTTGATCACGGTTCAGACGCTGATCATTCGCGGAAGCTACAATGGCCTTTTACGAATTCACCCACGCGTGGATGAGGTCGAGGTGAAAGGGTTGCACGTGTTGATTCCGCCGCCGAGCCCGAGCGGCCAGCCGTCTGGGGTCGTGCCGTTGACGACCAGCACCACGGGCGCTTCGATAACCATTGGCGAAATCAAAACGGATGGCGCTTTGTTGGAGTTTATGCCCCGGCTCCCGGGCCAGGAAACCTTCAAGCTTCAGATTCAGCGCTTAAAATTGGACAATGTCGGTGAGGGTGGGGTTATCTCCTACCATGCCGTGTTATTGAATACCGAGCCGCCAGGGGAAATCCGGTCCGAGGGCAAGGTGGGACCTTGGGATGAGAATGACCCGGGCAGTACTCCGGTGAAAGGTTCCTATACTTACGAGCACGCGAACCTGTCAGTGTTCGATGGTATTTCTGGTACCCTATCGTCCCAGGGCAAGTTTAGCGGCACCATCGGCCGTATCGACACAAGCGGCGAAATCGACGTACCGGACTTCCGCGTATCCGGAAGCAGCCACCCCGTTCACCTGGATTCGAATTTTCAGGCGGTTGTGGACGGAACCAATGGAGACACATATCTGCAAAACGTGGACTCGCATTTTGAGCGGACCACGGTGACTGCGAAAGGTAGTGTAGCCGGGCACCCCGGCCAGCACGGGAAAACCGTTCGTCTGGAGATGGCCGTGAATACAGGCCGCATTGAGGATCTGTTGTTCCTCGTTACGGACGAGAAACGCCCGGCGTTGACCGGCAGCATCACCCTTAACGCAAAAGTGGAGGTGCCGGCGGGGCCTCCGGGATTCTTGCGCAAGCTGGATGTCGTAGGCAGTTGCGGCATTGGGAGTGGACAATTCACCAGCCCAAGACTTCAGCAGCCGGTTAATGCCTTAACCCAGAGCGCGGACGGCGAGAACAAGAAGCAGCAAGCTGAAGATCCGGATACGGTGCTCTCGCAGTTGAGCGGACAAGTCTCGGCGAAAAATGGAGTCGCAACTCTGTCCAACGTCTCCTTCACCGCGCCCAGCACGCGCGCGCAGATTCACGGCACTTACAACCTGGTGGACCGAAAAGTGGATCTCCATGGAGTTTTGTACACCAACGGAAAGCTTGACGACACCACCTCGGGATTCAAAGCGCTGGTCTTGAACGCAGTCGGTCCTTTGCTGAAACAGAAGTCCGTAACGGTAGTTCCCTTCGCCATTGGCGGCACATCTTCCCACCCATCTTTCGCACTGGATTTCGCTGCAAAACACCGGGAATCCGCTCTCCCTTTACTCTCCCCATGAGCCGCTAGAATCGGGAGGGGGCCTGCGCCCGGGTTTCATTCGTGTATGACCCCGCCCAATCAGGCGAATTCCAAAGCCGTGAGAATCCCGCGCCAGGGTAGAACGCGACAGGTGATAAAGAACCAACTGTCCGATACCACCAAGCGCCGAAGTCGCGACATGACGCCCAGTATATGGCTCAAACCCGTCACCGCAACATGTCATTTCCGTAAGAGGCCTACCGCAGAGTAATTTTTCTCGGAGAAAAATAACTCTGATGCGCTACGCCGCTCCGCCAGATACCCGGCGCAGTTCTACAGATTGCGAAATCGCTGAAGGCCGCAGAAATTTGTAGACTTCGAACTTAATTTCGTGCATCATATTGAGAAATTAGCCAACTCGGCTAATTCGGCCCTCAAGGCAATCGAAGAATAAGGGAGAAAGCGAATGGAATCCCCGGTTCCTTTTTCTGCAGATTCGTCGTCACACCTGGTGAACGACCTCTTCTTCAAACTGATCCTGGACAACCTTCATGAGGGTGTCTATTTTACCGATCTGGAGCGGAGGATTACCTACTGGAATAGAGGAGCGGAAGCTCTTACCGGGTTCAGTGCGCAAGAGGTGGTGGGGAAGCGGTGCGCCGACAGAATCCTGATGCACGTCAATGAATCCGGGCACCTGCTCTGTGAAGGCGTGTGCCCTCTCAGCCGTACCCTGGCGGATGGCCGTGCGCACGAGGCGGAGGTCTATTTTCACCATAAAAGCGGCGCCAGAGTACCCGCGGAGGTTCGTATCTCCCCCATTAGGGACAGAGACGGCAAAGTCGTCGGGGCGGTGGAAATCTTCAATGACAACTCCCGGCACAGGGCCGTGCGCGAAAAAGCATTGGAGCTCACCAAATTGGCATTTTTGGATCCAGCATCCCAAGTGGCAAATCGTCGGTATCTGAACAAGGAGCTTGATCGACAACTCGATCGACATTCCAAACACGGCGTTCCGTTTGGGGTTCTCCTGGCTGACTTGGACGAGTTCAAGAACATCAACGATACCTACGGTCACGTAGCGGGGGATGCTACGCTGGTCGTTGTGGCCAAGACTCTCACCGGTTGTTTGCGCGCGTCCGACGTGCTGGGACGTTGGGGCGGCGACGAATTCCTGGTGATTCTCCCCGCCATTACTGAGGACATCCTGGAGTCCACGTCCGAGAGGTGCAGGACGCTGGTTGCTCGGTCTTCCGTTCCAGTGGAACGCGGTCAGATCCAAGTGACCATCTCGTTGGGATCTGCCATGGTTGTTCATGGAGACTCAGCCGATTCCCTCTTGCACAGGGCAGATCTGCACATGTATACCAAAAAGCAGTCAGGCCGGGATCGCGCCAGCTTGTGAGTCGGCTTGGATGCTGCGGCGGAGACTCCCCCCTTCTTTGTCTGCCCCCCTTTCTCCTCCCCTCTCTCTCCTTCCTCCTAAGGCGGAATCTCGCGACAGGCGCACCAAGATTGCCTTGTGCCACGAGACCTGCGATAACGCTGCCGTTTTTCCACTCATTATGAACTTGATAACGACGGTGCTTCGGAGCTATGTTGCGGCGTTGGCTCTCGGTCCCGTCCTTGGGCGATTGCTCTTGGGAAGATAAAGGCGTTGGAAATTCACCTCGATGCTCGCCGCTCACGAGTGGGGTGCTGGTTGTGATCGGCTTCAGACTCCTCGTCGAATACAGCGATCAGGTTGCGCGATCGATCCGGAACCCCAGCATGATTGGCGCGATCGTCGACGATTTGTGCGTGGCGGCTGGCAGCCCGCTCGTGCCCAACCCTGGCGAGGGCACCGGCTCGGCGTCCGATGACGCCGTGCGCAGATGGTGACAGACCTCATTTTACTGGTTTTCGAGGCGGGGAGGATAAACCCGAGGATAGTCGCGGCCAATGCCCCCTCTCTTTCGCCCCTCCGGGGCCGGCAGTCAGGGCGCGCTTGACCCACGGCTTACGCCGTGGGCTACGGTCTTTCGGCCCTCCGAGCCTGTGCGGGGAGCACCTCAACTCAGGTTGCGGGTGACGGAAGCCTCAGGTTAACGCCCATGCCCACGCGGCGAGCCCCTACGAAATTATTTCAACAGAAATCCCTTCCCGCCGGAAGATTTGTCCCTGTTCACCTAGCCTCTGGTCGGCAACGTGCTAGATATATCTAGCGGAGTATTGTCGTGTGGGTAAAATGGCGCACCGCAGAACGGGTCTTGAGGCAGGCAGCCGCTACCCAGGAAGGCCCGGCAACTCAGCACCTAGCCCTTATCACCGAAGCCCGGATTTCTCACCAGATCAATGATGCGGATGCATCTGGGTTTGATCCCCAACGGGGCGAACTGACAAAGCCCAGGCCGAAGGCCTGGGTCTGGGCTTTGGCCTTTAACTAGATAAAGAGCCGCATAAAGTATTCGCTTGCAGAAAAGGCAGCCTTTTGGTATCTAGTAGTTTGACTAGATGACTAAAGGAGGCTTTCCCATGGGTTTCCCCACCAAAGTCCAACTGATTAAGCGCCAAGCCAGCGAGCAGTGGTACATCAATTTCCCTTCCGCCCTGGCCCAGGCCATGGAGTTCTCCCGCGGCGAAAGGGTCGAGTGGTTCGTCGAAGACAAAGGGCTGTTAGCGTTGCGCCGCGCTGCCCCGCCGGCTTCGATACTAAAAAAAACTCTGCCGGCGTCCTCCCCGAACTCGAACAACTCTGGCGTCAATGCTTCCCCGGCTTCCGTCAGCGCCGCGTCGCGGCCCACGCCCAAGCCCTCGCGCTGAGCACCTTGCTTTGTCTGGGACGCCATACTGTGACCGGCCTGCTCACCACTTGCGGCTTGCAGTTTCGTGACTGGACCTCCAGTTACCGGCTCTTTTCCCGCCCCCGTCTGCACGTCGAGAATCTCTTCGCGGTGGTGCGGGAACTCGCCCCCGGCGCTCCCCTCTGCGCCGTCCTCGATGATACGCTGCTGCGTCGCTCCGGCCTGCGCACTCCCGGCGTGGCTTGGCGCCGCGATCCCTTGGGGCCGCACTTTCAAACCAATTTCGTGCGCGCCCAGCGTTTTCTCCAGATTTCCCTCGCTCTCCCTGCCCCCCGTGGTTCGTGCCGCTTGCTCCCCATCGCCTTTCGCCATGCTCCCACGCCGCCCAAACCTTCGAAAAAAGCCACCGCCGGCGAGCAGCAACAATACCGCGTGGAAGCTCGCGCCGCCCGTCTCGGCCAACGCGCCGTCGAACAGATCCGCGATCTGCGCGCCGCCCTCGACGCCGATCCCGCCTCCGCCTCGCGCCTTCTCCTCGTGGCCTTCGACGGCGGCTACACCAATCAGACCGTCCTCAAACACCTGCCCCACCATACCACCGCCATCGGCCGGGTCCGCCAAGATGCCAAGTTGTGGTTCCAGCCTGATCCGCAAACGCAGAAAGCGGGCGGCCGGCGCCTCTGCTATGGCCCTCCCGCCCCCACTCCCGAACAGATCCGCACCGACGATTCCCCCTGGGAGACCTTGACCTTCCGGCACCACGATGTCCCTCATCCCCTGCGCTTCAAACGCCGCACCGGATTGATGTGGCGCGCCGCCGGCGCCCATCAGACCTTGCAACTGATCGTCATCGCTCCCCTCGCTTATCGCCTGCGCCAGGGCTCCAAGCTGCTCTATCGCCTGCCGGCGTTCCTGCTCTGCACCGACCCTAACCTCGATCCCCGGACGATCATTGAAACCTACTTCCAGCGCTGGGGTATCGAGGTTAATTTCCGCGAAGAAAAAACTCTGCTGGGAGTCGGCCAGGCGCAGGTCCGCCGCCCCCACTCGGTCGAATCCGCCCCCGCCTTCGCCGTCGCCGCCTATGCCTTCTTGCTCCTGGCGACGCAACGCGCCTTCGGGGATTCGCCCCACGCCCTGCTCCCACGCCCCAAATGGACTCGCCCTTCTCCCTCGGCGCGCATCTCCACCCAGCAGGCCCTCAACCAACTCCGCGCCGAAGTCTGGAGCCGCGGACTCGGCTTCGATCATTTCTCCGGCTTCGCCTCCGCCCCAATCCCCTCCACGAAGCCTGAAAAATTCTCTTTCCCCCTCGCCTCCGCCGTCTGCTACGCGAATGCCTGAACCGCAAAAGGCCAAAGGCCAGGCCCAGGCCGAAGGCCTGGGTCCGCAGAAGGAGGAACGGTGAAGCCCTGAAGGGGCGCGCCACGCTCGACTCGACAGACTCTAGTTCGCCCTTATAGGGCTCGACGTTCAGGGTTCAGGGGTCATCTCCAAACCCAGGCCTTTGGCTTGGGCTTTGTTAGTTCGCCCCGTTGGGGCTGAAGACGATGCCACGATCTCATAGAAAATGAAGGTACTTAGGCGCTGAGACCGAGAAATTCACAAAAATGTATGTAGTTGATAAAAAATGACTTAATTAGTTTCACCGCCGAGAACGGAGCGAAAAAAGGGAATTAAAAAATGAGGCTACTCCCACGATGTTATTGAAAACACATGTA
Organism: uncultured Acidobacteriota bacterium; assembly: GCA_964501985.1. Classification (GTDB taxonomy): domain Bacteria; phylum Acidobacteriota; class Terriglobia; order UBA7540; family UBA7540; genus Bog-366. Next base: position 40,130 of record CAZCVY010000027.1, read on the forward strand.
GAAAAAATGTCAGTTGTGGCTACTCCCACTATATTCGTGAAAACAATAGACTTGAGTCGGAATAGCTACGATATTCATGAAAATAAAGGTAGTTATGCTCCGAGATCGGCCGCCCCCAAGACCCTCGAGGGATCGACGCCGGAGGCCGGCGTGCCCCCCGCCGTGGCCCACTTCCGGCAAAACGGACCCAAAAAAGATGTTACAAAAAATACGATCGAAGCCGGAATCTCTATGAAAACAAACAAATCTCGGGCACGATGCCCGAAAAAAATCGGACATTTATGTATAAGTTTCGGACATTTTTGTTTAGCCGAGGGCCATTTTGCAGAGAACTGCGGCTCTTGAACGACAGATTGTCAGATCAATTCGGTTTTTTCGCGGCGGGTGTTCAGCATCGACGATGCACGATGGGCCGGCGCCGACGGCCGAAGCCAGACGCTAAAGTCGGAGGTCCACTCGCCGCGGTCCGGGGAGAGTAGAGACAATACAGCAACCGTAGCGCATCAGACCTCCGGTTTTGAGGTCTGCGGCTCTTCCGTAGTTTCACGTGACCAAACCTGGGGGGTAGGCGCTTGCATTGGCGATTTGCCGAGGTTGCAAGGGAAGAGCCGCGGACCCCGACATCCTGGGTCCGCGGCACACCATCATGATCGGTCGTCACACCCGGAGGAATATCTTCTGCCGATAGAGGAAATACAAAACGAGCCAGCCGGTGAAGATTACGGCGCAGCTCCAAACCAGGGGTTGAAGCCCGCCAAAAATCGGCATGATGCCGTGCAGGAAGACCTTGGCGATGATGCCGAAATCGAAGAACCGATCCAGCAGGTAGATCGTAATCGAGTTCATGCCGATCACTTTGAAGTAGAACGCCCAGCGCTGATAGCCGCGGACGTCGATGATCCAATAGAAAAGCGCGAGCAGCAACATGCTCCAACCGCCGGCCCAAAGCACAAACGTGCTCGACCAGATGTTCTTGATGATGGGGAAGTTGAAGCTCCACACCCAGGCGATGAACAAGCTCGCGACGCCGGCCGCGGCCAGTCCCAACACCTTGCGATTGGGCGTGTACTTGCCCGAACGCAGCCAATGTCCCGCGAGCACACCCAGCAGGCAGGTGGCGACAGCCGGGATATTGGAAATAATCCCTTCATTGTCGCCATAGGTGTAGCAACAAAGTTTGAAGGGGATGAAGCGGAGGTCCAGGTAACCCGCGAGGTTATGTTCCGGGGTCAGCATGGGAATTCCCACGCCGGGGACGGGAACCAATTTCATGACCAGCCAGTAGCCGATCAGGATGCTGCCCGCCACAATCGCCTGGCCGCGAATGCTCGTGTTCATCATCACCAGCGCGGCAATGCAGTAGGCAATAGCAATGCGCTGCAGCACTCCGGGAATGCGCAGGGTCTGGGTGTTGAAGTCGAGCAGATTATTGTAGATCAGCCCGAAGAGGAAGAGGATCAGGAAGCGCTGGATAACGTGGCGGTAAAGCTGGCCGCGGTTGGCTCCCTGTTCCATGCGCCGGGTGAGCGAAAAGGGCAGCACCACGCCGACCATGAATACGAACAGGGCAAAAATCAGGTCGTAGAAATGAAAGCCCACCCACGGCACGTGCTCGAACTGCGCATCGAGCGCCTTGGTGGTCGCGTTCGGCCACACCTGGTAAATCGCGTGGATGATTCTTTCTCCTCCCGCGATCCAAAACATGTCGAACCCGCGCAACGCGTCGATGGAAGCGACACGCTTTTGCACGAACGGTTGCACTTGAGAAGGGTTACCCATGAGAACCTCATCTTCTAAATTGGACGCTCGACCGACGATGACACACGCCGGACCGGACATTATCCACAATAAACAAGGGAAGGGAAAGAAGAACTGTAGAAGGAGTTGTTGCCGTGCAGCAGCCACCGGCCGGCGACCTTATGCCAACGGCGGCGAGGTGAACCGCCCACGGAGGTCGCCCATTTTCGCCTTAGCCGCCCGCACGCGAAGCAGGCCCTCACTGCGCCTGGAAGTGAAGAGGGTCTCTCAGGTTCTGGATTTCACGATAGTAATAGAGCGGCGTCGGCCTTTTCCCGATGAACCGCAATTTCCTGAGGAATTCGATCTCTTCGGCGGTGGTATTGCGGCTCAGGGAGGCGTCCTGAAGGAATGCCGTGAGGCCGGGCTCTTCCTTGGCAGTTCTTGTTGGCTCGGTTTCAACGTACTCGAATTTCTTCGCGTCTCCTTGGGTGACGCGGTGGTTCAGCAGGACGTCCATTCCGAAAGTGGTGAGGTCGATATCCCAGGCTTGAATGACGGGTTGCAAAAACGCCACGCAGTTCGTGGGCGAAAGGTTGAAGACATCCTCATCCAGAAACTCCAGGATAGTGACGCGCAGTTGTTCGTAACTTCGATGACTAAGCCGAGCCACGCGCTGGAGCCAGTTTTCGTTGGCCAGTTCTTTCCGCGCGACCGCCTTCACCACTTCCACCAGCTTCTGCGTAACCAGGCGCTCGAGTTCGCCGAAGGGCTGCTGCTCGAAGATGACGCGCACCTGCTTCCGTTTGTCCGGGAGGCATTTGCTGAGGACCAGCTCGCGGACCTCCTCGAACAGCGGAGCGGGGGAGGGAATCAGCTTGCGCTTGATCTCTTCCCGGCGCTGGAGTTCCGCCATGCGCGCGAGTTCGCCTTTCGGGAACTTGAGGAGAGGCTGAAGTTTGTCATAAATATCCGTACGGCCAGGGGCGGGAGGGACCTTTCTCCCGGAGAGCAATTGCGAGATGTAGGATTCCGTGACCTGCGCGGCCGCCGCCAAGCTGCGCTGTTCAAGGTTCAACTGTTCGAGGCGCTGCCGTAGCACAAGTGCGAGGTCCACGAGGGTACTCCGGAACTTAACGATGGATATTCAAGCTCATCACGACAGTGGCAGATTTCAATTGACAATTCAAGTTAATTTACCTAAAATGGTTAAGAAGTTGAGCTTCTTCGCTCTCCTTCCAGGTTATCTGAACTGCTTCAGGTTATCTGAGAAGTGTCCCACGAAGACGCGGCGAGTCGGAAGAGGTCTCACTTTTCCGCCACGACCGCCGGAGGACTTAACCCCAGGTGGGTGTGCAGTCCCGTACCCGATGTGCCCAACTCTCGTTCAGGAGGCAATCATGTCGAAAAGAAACGGTGACAAGGCGAGGTTCGGGCGGCAGCGAATTCGCAAGGCTCTCCTGCGAAAGAAGGCGAGAGAATTGCGGAAAGAACTGATGGGCAAAACGCCGGATGCCACCATGGCCGCATCTAATTAAGCAGATGCATCGTGGGTCGCGCGGCAAGCCTCATGATGAGTGCAGGAACGGGCGAACCGGCCTTTCACCGACTTCCCCTGCTTGAGGCCAGCGCGGGCCGGCGAGGCGAAAGTGACGAGATGTATATTCAATATACCGGATTCAAGGTCGCTATCAATTCTCGAATTTACAATTTTCAAGTCCTTGATGCGACCCGCGACCCTCGCGAATTCACCGTCGGAATTCATTCCGATACGAATCTTTGGTCCACGTTAAAGCTTCAGGACGGACCAGGGATCTGTTTTGAGCGATTGGAGCAGGAATTGGGCCGCGAAACTCCAGCAAGCTGCGCAGAACTCAATCTCCAAATCAGCGATCAGGACATTCGTGCATATCTGGCCCACCACTACCCGCCCAAAAAAACATACGGGTACGGGAATTCGTCTTCTCCGGTCTGTTAACCGACTCGATCGCGTGCTCTCGGTTTTAGGGAGGCGCGGGACTCAGTTTAGTGATCCTTTCGTCAAGAAGGAGGCATTTATGCAATCGATCCCGGAAGGACAGTGCGTCAGACACTTTCAATACGGATTGGGAGTAGTGACTCAGTCGGACCCCGAACGCACTTCTATTGATTTCCAGCTTCATGGATTAAAGAAATTTGACACTAAGATTATGGTCGTTGAACTGTCGGATGAAGCTCCCCCGCCCAAGCTCGTTCCCTCCAAACGCCGAAAGAAAGCCGTCAGCTCCCAGCCGCAGCCGTGATTTCCTGTCCACCAGTGATGCACTGATGAAGTGTCGCCTGTGCGAGGACGTGGCGATCTCGATCACTTCTAAATCTTTTTCACTTTCCATCGCCCGGTGCGAAACAGGATGACCATTGCGACGGCGATGGCGGACTCGGAAATCGCGATGGCCCAATAGACCCCATTCGAGTGCATGCCCAAGGGGATCGCCAGCGCGTAGGCCAGTGGAATCTCCAACACGATGAACCCGAAGAAATTCACGATCGTCGGAGTCAGGGTGTCTCCGGCCCCATTAAAGGCTTGCATCATCACCATCTCGTAGGCATAGCCGACGTTGCCGATGCCCACGATGCGCAAGCAGGCGCTGCCGACGGCAACGACCTGCGGGTCGTGAGTAAAGAAGCGAATCACAGAGCTGGCGAACACGACGAAGAACGCGCCTACACCGCCCATCACTAGGGCATTATAGATCCCTGTCTTCCACACGGATTGCTCCGCGCGGTCCGGCTGTTGGGCGCCAAGATTCTGGCCAACCAGGGTGGCAGCGGCGCCGCTCAATCCCCACGCCGGCAAGATGAAGAAGATGATGATCCGGATGGCAATGGTGTACCCGGCCAGCGCGGCATTGCCAAACACGCTGACAATCCGCATCAAGCTGATCCAGGCGATATGGGGAATCAGCATTTGCGCCATCCCCGTCGATGACACGCGCAGGAGCCGCACCATCACCTCCGCTTCGATTCGTACTTGCCGTGCCAGGATGCGGATGTGCTCGCCGCCGCGGGACAGCCGGTAGAACTGACACACCACTCCCACGCTGCGGCCGGTGAGGGTGGCGACGGCGGCCCCGGTCACGCCAAGGCGCGGAAATGGTCCAAGACCAAAGATCAAGCAGGGGTCGAGAACCAGATTGATGGAGTTGGATAACCACAAAACGCGCATGGCAATGGCGGCATCGCCGGCGCCACGAAAAACGGCGTTATTCAGAATCAGGAGCAGCACTACGGTGCACCCGCCGAGAGCGATCCGTCCATAGGTGGTCCCCACCGCCAATACGGGCGGAGAAGCTCCCATCAGGCGCAGCAGGTGCCGGGCGAAGTAAAGGCACGGAGCGCCCATCGCGAGGCCGGAAAGCAATCCCAAAGTGATGGCTTGCACCCCTGCCACGGCGGCGCCCTCGCGGTCCTTCTCGCCCACGCGCCGCGCTACCATCGCCGTGGCTGATAGGCCCAGCCCCATTCCGACCGCATAGATTATCGTGAGCATCGCCTCGACCAGCCCCACCGTGACGACTGATTCTGTCCCCAGGCGCGCGACCCAGAATACGTCCACGATGGCGAAGAGGGATTCCATCAACATTTCGAGAACCATAGGCACCGCGAGGAGAAAGATCGCCCGCGTCAGGCTGCCCGTGGTGTAGTCTTGGTTCGAGCCCCGCAGCGCTTCGCGCACCGTGGCCCAGAAAGACGACGACTGGCGAGTTGTGACGGCAGTGGCCATAGAATCCTAACGATGAGGTTGAGAGCAGGCTTCAGCCCAGACCGGGGCCCTGCGGATTCAGAGTGTCACGAATTGGGGACTATCGAGGGGTGGTCTTCATGGTGTCATAACCATACGACAGTGGCTGTACTTGATGCAAGTGCAATTGTAAAGTGATGCCTTGAGCGGCCCGGCGTTTGGACGAAGTTGGGGAGTCCGGATTGCAGGCAGGGTGTTGCCACAGTGGCCAAGCAGGTGTCCGAGGATTGCCGACCTCGCGCCATCGGAACTTGGGCCTGTCATCGGCATCGCGCAGCTTCAGGTGCTGATGGTCAGATGCGCTCGTATCGCCTGCCCATCTGGTTCATCTAATTCGGCATGACCAAATCTTCCCTGGGGAGCAAAGTTCATGCCGAATCTGTTTGATCCGCTGTCGATCCGAGACCTCACGTTTCCCAATCGCATCGTGGTCTCACCGATGTGTGAGTATTCCAGCACGACCGGATTTGCCAACGACTGGCATCTGGTTCACTTGGGGAGCCGGGCCGTGGGAGGCGCGGGCCTCGTCATGACGGAGGCCACTGCCGTCACGCCGGAAGGGCGGATCAGTCCGGAGGATTTGGGAATTTGGAGCGACGACCACATTGAGTTCCTCGCCCGGATTACGCGGTTCATTCATTCGCAGGGCAGCATCGCCGGAATACAGTTGGCGCATGCCGGGAGGAAGGCCAGCACCTTCCGACCCTGGAGTGGGAGCGGCGCCGTCCCCGAAGAATCGGGTGGTTGGAAGAAGGTGGTCGCACCCAGCGCGATCCCCTTTGCCGAAGACTACCTGATGCCGCACGCCCTGACTCCAGAAGAGATTCATGCTGTAGTCGACGCATTTGTAGAAGCCGCCGGCCGCGCCCTGAAAGCGGGATTCCGAGTGATCGAGATTCACGCCGCGCACGGGTACCTGCTCTCGGAGTTCCTTTCACCACTTGCCAATCATCGCACCGATGCGTACGGCGGGCCGTTCGAAAACCGCATCCGCCTTGCGCTCGAAGTGGTTCGAGCCGTTCGCGGCGCTTGGCCGGAGCGCTCGCCTCTCTTTGTGCGGATTTCGGCGACCGATTGGGTTGAAGGTGGATGGACCGTGGACGAATCGGTCGAGCTCGCCAGGCACCTGAAAAAGTTGGGTGTGGATTTGGTCGATTGTTCTTCCGGCGGGAATGTTCCGCCTGCCCAAATTCCGGTAGGTCCGGGATACCAGACGCCGTTTGCCGAGAGAATCCGTCACGAAGCGAATATCCTGACCGGTGCAGTGGGAATGATCACCGATCCAGCGCAGGCGGATCACATCATCCGTACCGGTCAGGCGGACGTTGCGATCATCGCCCGCGAGTTCTTGCGTGATCCCTACTGGCCGTTGCGCGCAGGCCGCGAACTAGGATATCCAGTCCCCTGGCCGGTTCAGTACACTCGAGCGGCTCCCCACGGCACGAAGGCGCGTGCCCCGGCGAGCTGATACGTCCCGGCGCATCCCCTGGAGCGCGGAGGAAACCCAGCATTCACATGGCATACACGCACTGGCGAGCCTCATCGGCGTAGGCGCGAATCAATTGCGGGTCGGCATCGAAGAAGTGGTCGGAGGGGGAGAGAATATAGCCGCCCCCGGCGCCCGCGGATTCAAAGCACTCCCGCACGGTGGCGCGCGTTGCCTCTGGCGGGCAATCGATCAAAGCATGAAACTGGTCGAAGCCGCCGATCATGCAGACGCGATCGCCAATTCGCCGCTTAGCCTCGGCAAGGATGACGTCGCCGCCCATGCCGGCAGGGGTGAGGGTTTCCATGGCATCCGGTTTCATCTCGGCGATCTTCTCGAGGATCGGCATCATACCGCCACAAGTGTGGTAAACGATCCGCTGACCGGCTTGGTGGGCGAGAGCAATCAGCTCCGCATCGTAGGGCGCAACGTACTCCTCGAAAAGTCTGGGTGAAATGACCGTAGACGATGCCGAACCACCGCCCAGCTCCACCAAATCGAACCTCGCTCCCGCCATCGATTGGATAAAGACCTTCTTGCGCCGATGCAGGATCCGCAGGAACTCATGCACCCACAGAGGATCGTCGTAGGTGGCGAGAATGAGTTGCTCGGTGGGGTAGAGGCAGCAGGCGT
>CAZCVY010000028.1:0-47602 GCA_964501985.1 uncultured Acidobacteriota bacterium
AGGTTGTGAAGAGGACTTTCACCTCCAAGCTGTCGAACATGCTCGGCACACGGAAAAGGGGGCACGGCGAACCGTACCCCCCAAGGTCTTGCTTAATCCAAATCTAGAATACCAGCTTCAAGGCAAACTGGATTTGGCGGTTGATGTTGCTGGTGTAAGTAAGTTGGCCCACCGAGCCGGCAACAGTCGGGAAGCCGGCAGGCAGGTAAGAACTTGGGTTCCCGAAGCTGGGGTGATTGATCGTGTTGTATGTCTCAGCCCGGAACTGAAGTTTGAAGTTCTCGTGGATGGCGAAGTCCTTGAGCAGTGCAAAGTCCAGATCGGTGAAAGGAGGACCGCTCAAGTCGTTGCGCTGCTGCATGCCGTATCGTGGTGTGCCGGCGAGTTCGGCGGCTTGGAGCGCGGCGTTGCTGAAGCAGTTGATCTGGAAGTACTGTTGCACTGTTTTGGGACCGTTGTTGCCGTTGCAAACGCGGTCTGCGTAGAGGTTCGCCGAGAAACTATTCGAGTAGTCCGGCGACGAAATCACGGTGAACGGGAAGCCACCCTGGAGGCTCAAAATCCCAGAGGCGCGCCATCCTCCCACGATCTCGTTCAGGATGCCACCCTGGTTCGCGAATTTCTCGCCTTTACCGAACGGCAGTTGCCAAACACCGCTCGTCACAAAGCGCTGGTGAGCATCACTGTATGAGGGGCCGTAGTTGCAGGGAATGCAGTTGTCATTCTGGCCGTCCACGTTTCCGACGCCGCCACCGAAGCCTTCATCGCCCTCGTTGTCATCGAGAGCAGATTGCCAGGTGTAACTGGTCAGGAAGGTGAACCCCGACGCAAAACGCTTGGTGAGTTTTAACTGGAGTGAGTTGTAGTTGGAGCTCGCCTGGGCGCCAGTGTAAAGGAACTCGCCGAATTCGTTATAGGGCCGATTGACTTGGGGGTTGGTCCCAGGGGGCGTTGGCGACGGTTGATTGCCCGGGAGGTGCAAGTATCCAAGGTCGTACCCCTTGTTCCCCACATAGTCGGCTTCCACCGCCCAGTTCTGGGCAAGCTGCGACTGAACGCCGAAGCTGAATTCCACAACCTGCGGGTCCTTGTACTGCGGCGAAACGTAGAGGGAGATGAACTGCTCGGAGAGCGGCGGGGTGCCGCCGGCGGCGAGCACGTTCTCCGACGTGACGATCGAGCTGTTAACGACGCTCGGAGGCGCAGCACCAGGAGCGCTGTAGAGAATCGAGGTTCCACCGATGGGGTTGTTGTTCACAAAATGCTGATTATTGAAGTTCGGCAAGTCGGTGAAAACGCCGACGCCGCCTCGCAACACCAGCTTATCGGTTTTGAGCGGTTTCCAAGCAATGCCGATGCGCGGGTCGAAGTCCTTGTAATAGGGGTACACCAACGAGCGACGCGTTCCCCCATTGAACCCCATCGCGGACCTTAGGGCCGAACTTGCAAGGAGGCAGTGTCCCGTTGCGGGTGAAATCAGGAAGGAGTATTCAGCGCTGCCGCACAAGGAGTCATTTACGGCGTCGGGCAGGGCGGAAACCAGCACGCCGTTGCCGGGACCGGTGAACGCGGGTCCAGTGGGCACGAAGGTCACAAAGTTGTTGCGTTTATCGAAAGGAAATCCCCGGTATTCATATCTCAGTCCAAGGTTCAGGGTCAGGTTCGATGCGATCTTCCAATCGTCCTGCCCATAGTAGGACCAGAATTTTCCGCCCGCCTGCTCGGTACCGAGATAGCGGAGGGTTTCGTTGGCGCTATTCGGGTAGCCCTGGAGGAAGTCAGCGAAGTCTGCCGCACCCACAGGTGTCCCACCAATCGTGACGCTGGGGCTAACCTCACCATTGAGGCCGGAATACTGGCCGCTGAAATTGAGCTGGCCGTGGGGCGAGAAGGCTGCCTGTTCCCCGAAAACCTGCCAGAACGCCATGGAGGCCCCAACGCGGGTGGTGTGTTTGCCGTGAGTCCAGGTGATGCTGTCACCATAAGTTTCAACCATGTCGGGACTGATCACCGGCCGGTATTCCGAGTCGCCGATGGTGGCGTAGTTCGAGAAGCTGAAAATCGGGAAGCCGACGGAATTTGCTGAGTATCCCGTCAGGTTCTGAATTCCAAAGCTGCTCATGAAGTTGGGTGCGCGAGGACAGGAGGCGCAATTTTCATCGTTCCAATCGCGCTGGAAGCCTAAGCGAACTTCGTTGATGAGCGCTGGGTTAACACTGTGCGTCCACCCCAGTGCCATGTTCTGCCCGCGGAAATACAGCGTGTCACCGAAGGTCGGCAGAATGGTATAGCCGGAGTAGGGATCGTTCCAGCTCGACTGCCCGAACATATACCGGCCAAAGAGTTGGTCCTTGGCGCTGATATTGTCATCGATGCGCGTAATAAACGAATCGTCCTGCTCGGTGAGCGGTGCGGACTGCTCAAAGTTTGTCACCGTGGGATAGTTCGCCCCGGGGAAGGGGTTTAGAGAAAGAGCGTGCGCAGCCACCGGATCGATGCTGGTGATGATATTGCCGGGGACGGGGGTGCCCACCAAAATGCTGGATCCGGCGCTGGCGCTGCCGGCCGGACAGGTGAAGGCTGTTACGGTGGCGGGCTGAAATATTGCACCAGGGTCAACGTTGAGGTTCGCGGGCCCGCCGGCGCCGCAAAGGTTGATCGTGGTTCCGGTCAGCGCGGAGCTGAAATTGCCGCTCAACTCGGCCGGCGTGGGCACTGTAGCCAGCGCTTCTTCGCCTTGCGTGCGGCGCAAACCCTCATAGTTGATGAACCAGAAAGCCTTGTCCTTCTTGATCGGCCCTCCGAGAACTCCGCCAAACTGATTGCGACGGAAAATAGGCCGTGCTGTCCCCGCTTCCTCCGCGCCGGTCAGCGGGTTCGTCTGGTTCAAGTCAAAGAAGTTTCGGGCATCCAAATCACTGTTACGGAGAAAATCGTAAGCGGAGCCGTGAATTCTATTGGAGCCCGACTTGGTGGCAAGATTGATGGTGGAACCTGCCGCCATACCGAACGACGCATCATAGATGTTCGTTTCCAGGTTGAATTCCTCAATGGCGTCGGGCGGAGGTGACAATGCAAAGCCACCGAACGAGAGATTCCTCGACATGATTCCATCGATCAGGTAGTTGTTGCTGGAGGAGCGGTTGCCATTCGAGTTGTAACTGCTCGCGCTGAACGGCGACCCGATGTTGCTATTGGCAAATCCTCCGTTGTCGGGTATCGCCCCAGGAACAATTGTGGCCAGCGCGCCAAACTGTCGCAAGTTCAGAGGCAAGTCCACGACCTGTGTCGTATCGATCACGGTCCCAACGCTTGCCGATTCCGTATTGACAATCGGCACTTGCGTGGTGACTTCGATACTCTGGGCCGTACTGCCCACTTTCAGGGCAGTGTCCAAGGTCGCGGCCTGGTCCACTTGCAAGATGACCCCGTTTACGACCGACTGGGTGAATCCCTCTTTTTGAAAGCTGACGGTGTAAGTACCAGCCGGTAAGGATGGAAGGTTGTAGATGCCCGCGGGGCCCGACGTCGTCTTCGTCGATATGCCGGTGGCGGTGTTGGTCGCAGTAACTGCAACTCCAGGAACCACGGCGCCGGAAGCGTCCGTCACGGTGCCGGTGAGGCTGGCGTTGAGGGTCTGGCCAAAGCTCAGGCAGGGGGCCAGGAAAACTGTAAATGCAAAAAGCAGAAGGCACGTCCAACAGGGACTGATACCTTTATTGCCTCGGTAAAGCATCCTTCACCTCCGAAGGTTTTAAAAGGTTGTTGTTAGTCGAATGAACCAAAGCAGCGCAGCAATCGCGCTCATTCTTACCTAGACCCACATGGACGCAAACAAAAAACCGGGGTGCCCCTACGAAAACCCGGAAAGTAATCAGATGGGTAGATTTTGTCCGAAAGCTTCGTAGGTGTCAAGCGATTTTTTGGGACCTATTGTTCGTTATTCCCACCGACTTTTTAACTCTTTTGCAACTATCACGTTCGGTTTCGCCCACGAACATCCAAATTTCTTTTAGCTTCCATAACGATTTTTGTTCAGTGGCCAACGGCTCCTGTCTACCATCTGGAGCAGGCAATGACTGGGAAAGCTGAATCGGTTGAGTTACAACCTATTTTGTTTAAGTCTAAAAACTATCATTTCGAGGGTAAACGGCTTTTGCGGCCCATCAAGCCGACACACGGAGGATAAGAACCGAAGCTACTTTGATTCGACGAGCCCTCTCCCTTCCTGAAGGGTCAGGAACTTGTCAGCAGGGAGATTCTGCAGTTTTTCGGTCGCGCCGCTCGGCCAGCGTACTTCGAGCTGGTCGATTCTGGTGGCCTGCCCCAAGCCGAAATGGACGCGCAAATCGCTTTGGGAAATATAGCTGCCACCACTGCGAACCTCGTCAATCTGGCGGCGTCCTCCGGCGACAATGCTTATCCGCGCCCCGATGCCATCGCGATTTGAGCGCGTCCCTACGGTGCGAATTGTGACCCAGTGGTTTGTCCTAACCCCCAGGTTGTGTAAAAGGGTCGGAGGATCATTCTGATTGTTAACGGCAATGTCGATCGCCCCGTCATTGTCGAAATCGAGAAAAGCCACACCGCGCCCGGACCGTCTGAGTTCGAGACCGGGACCCGCGGAGGAAGTCACATCCTCGAAGGTCCCCTTACAAAGGTTGCGGTAGAGCATGTTCCGCTGACGGTAAGGCGACTCGGGATGGCCGTGATCTTCGAGTTCGGGGTAAACATGACCATTCGCGATGAAGAGATCCGGGCACCCATCGTTATCGAAATCGAAAAAGCCGCCACCCCAGCTCAGCTTCTTAAGGTCGAAGCCCAGTTTGGCATCAAAGGTCCGTAGGGTGAAGTTACCGTCGCCTTCGTTGTGATAGAGATCGGGAACGTCGTCGTCAAAATTGGTCTTGAAGATGTCGAGAAAACCGTCGCCATCATAGTCCCCCGCTGAAACGCCCATTCCCGCCTGCTCCAGGCCGTCTTCCGTATAGGCAACGCCGGCTTCTACACCTCGCTCGGTAAATGTTCCGTCTTCATTATTGTGATAGAAGAGGCTGGCGACCGAGTCGCACGCTTCATAGATGTCGGGCCAGCCGCGGTTTCCGAAATCGGCAGTGAGCACGCCCAGGCCGTAGCATCCCGATGCTTTTCGGATGCCCGCCGCCAGGGACACATCCGTAAACGTCCCGTCACCGTTGTTGCGATAGAGATAACTCTTGCCGAAAGGCTGAAGGCCGCGCGGCCCACAATACACAGCGACACCTTTGAAAATGCAGTCGGGGCCCGAGCCGGGCAGGGGTGTTTTTTTCTCATCGGCTATTTCCACATAGCCGGCTACAAACAGGTCCAGCTTCCCGTCGCGGTTGTAATCAAGGAACGAGCACCCCGAGCCCCAGTTGGGATTAGAAGTGTAGAGGCCCGCCGCCTTAGTGACGTCGGTGAATGTTCCATCGCCGTTATTATGGTAGAGGATGTTCGGCTGGCCGTAATAGGTTACGAACAGATCGTCCAATCCGTCGTTGTCGTAATCACCGGCGCAAACACCGTGCCCCCACCCGGAGTGCTCGAGGCCCGCGCGGCGAGTCACGTCCGTAAAGGTGCCGTCGCGGTTGTTGTGGTAGAGGTGATTGGTCGGTTCGGAGCCCTGGGGAAAGCCCTCCAGGGTCGTGCCGTTGACCAAATAGAGGTCGGGATAGCCATCCCGGTCATAGTCGATCGCCGCAACGCCGCTGCCGGTGCTTTCCCAGATGTACTTCTTGATTTTCTCCCCGCCGTTTACCATCCGTACGGTTATCCCGGCATGCGCCGCGACATCTTCGAACCGGGCGGGAACGGTCGCGTCCAAGCCACCTTGGGAGCGCAGGCCGGCTGCGGCCAGCAGGAAGGCGCAGCTTAAGGTGCAGATGAGGAGAACCTTGTGCATCGCATCAGCCAGGATTCGTGGCCCCATTATACTCCTATCGCATGCCTCTGATTCTCCGAGGATTTGAGTGTGCTAAGATCGCGAAAGACGGACGGGGGCCCGCCTCTCGAAAGGATGACCTCGTTGCGCATCTTCTGGAAGTCGCTTTGTTTGGCCGTCGGGTTCTTGTTTGCACTCTTCCCCTCCTGCATCCTGGCAGCGCTGCCGCAGACTCTGGCGAAGCCTCCCAATTCGCCGTCCGTTTCGCCGGACGACAAAATCTTCGACAGGATTGGGGAACTCATTCGTTCCAGGGATTATCAGCAGGCGGAGTCCCTACTGGCGGCCTCGATTGCCCATAGCTCTTCGCCAGCTCAAGCCTACCTCCGGATGGGCAAGCTTTATTTCGATCAAGACGAGTGGGCGCGCGCAGGTCATCATTTTGAGAGCTCGCTCGCCGTGCAGGACAATGACCAGGCGCACCTGCTTTTGGGTCTGGTCGATCGCGAACTGCAAAAGCCGGAGCAGTCCGAACAAGAACTCGTGAAGGCCGCGGGGTTGAATCCCCGGAGTGATGAGAACCTATATTTTGCCGGCCAGCAACTCCTGCTTGACAAGAAATTTGAAGCGGCGCTGCCATACCTCTACGGAGCAGTGAGGTTGAACCCGCGCAACAGCTCCGCCTGTCGGGCATTGGGCATGACGCAATTCCACTTGGGCAATTATGGACTTGCAGAGACGTACTACCGCAAAGCCATCGATGCGCTCGGCAATTCGAAGCCAGAGGATCCTCGGCCATTCCTGGATTTAGCTTTCATCCTCTTGTTGGGCCACGACCCCACGAAGGTCGAAGAGGGCTTGAAGTTGGCGCAACACGGGGCCGCAATCCAACCGGATTCTGGTGGAGCCCATTACCTCGTGGGCAAAGCACTCATGAAGATGGGTCGCATCAAGGAATCTGTGCCGGAATTGGAGTTCGCGGCCCGGCGCAACCCTGAAGACAGCAAAGCGCATTTCCAGCTTGCGCTTGCTTATGAAGCCTTGGGTGAAAAGGATAAAGCCGCTGCAGAGCGCCAAGCCTTGGCGCAAACCAAGCAACGCGCTAACCAGCAGGGCATGGCATCGGGAAGTCTGATGCCGGAAACAACTCCCTGAGTTCAGGCGGCTTCTTCAGAGGTCCCCAGAACCGCCGCCATCCTGATGACGACCGGCATGCTCCCCTCCGCTCCTCCTAGGGGAGATTCCAACTACTTTTGTGAACTGTTGAGAGCGCCCAGCGCCTCGCGCGCGGGGCGGAACTGCGGATCATCCGCCAACGCTCGGCGGAATTCGCTCGCGGCATCAGCCTCTCTATTCTGCTTGCGGTAGACAAGGCCCAAATTGTAGTGGGCGGAAGCAAATTTCGGCCGGAGGCGAATTGACTCCTGAAATTCAGATGCAGCCTTGCCCAGATCACCTTTCCGAAGGTAAAGACTTCCCAGCACGTTGTGCGCATCAGGGTCGGATGGGTCCGCATTGAGCGCGGCGTGCAGTTGGAGTTCGCCCTCTTCCCATTGACCTTGCAGCGTGGCCAGCGCTCCCAGATTATAGTGCGCGCCAAAATCGTTCGGGTCGATGGTGAGGATATGGCGAAATTGTTCTTGCGCGCGGGCGTAATCCCCCTTTTGCAGTGAGATGGAACCCAGCAGTCCTTCGGCGCGCGTGTAATAAGGAGCGATAGCGAGAGCGGCCTGAAGTTCTTTCGCCGCATCGTCCGTTTGGTGGAGGTCGTAGAGGCTCAACCCCAAGTCGAAATGCGCCTGAACGTTGAGCGGATCGGTTTTCAGGATTTGTCGAAACTCGCGGGCCGCATCGTCCTGGCGGCGCAATTGCTGATCGTTCAGCCCCAGACTCATGCGCAAATCCAAAAGCTCCGGATGCTGCGCCAGAAGCTTTTCGAGAAGAATGTTTGACTCCTCGACATGGCCGGCGGAGGAGAGGATGACTGCCCGGCCATAGTCTTCAAATTCCGCAATCCGATCCTTGGGGTCAGCACCGGCATCAGGCGCCTCCTCATGCTGAGTGCTGACGGCGACATACCCGAGCGAACTGAGACGAGCAACGGCCTCGGGGTCGAGCGCTTTCCCGCCGAGGGGATGATCGGTTCGAAACCGCGCGCGAAGCGAATCCAGTTTTTCCTGCGCAGCGAGCGCCAGCGAATGTTTCTGCGCGTAAAGGTTTTTGCTCTCGCCGGGGTCAGCAACCAGGTCGTAGAGCTCCGGCTTGGGAGCCTGGATGTAAACGTAGCTTCCCGTCCGCAAGCTGCGCAGCGATGCGCACCCAAAGTGATGATGGGCGTAGAGGCTCTCGCTATAAATATCGCGCGTGGGTTCCGGCGACCCCGGACGCAACATCTCCAGCAGACTGCGGCCTTGAAACTCACGTGGAATGGGCATCCCTGCGATTTGGAGGATGGTCGGCGCCACGTCCATCAGGCTGGCGGGATTGCCCACCTTCGGGGGATAATCCGCGGTTCCTTGCGGCCAGTGAATGATCAGCGGCACCCACACGGTGCTCTGATAGATAAAGAAACCGTGCGTTTTTTCCCCGTGCTCGCCCAGGCTCTCACCGTGATCCGAAACAAAGACGACCAGCGTCTTGTCCAGCAGATGGCGCTGGCGCAAGGCCTCCCAAAAGACCCCCAATTGCTCATCGACGTAGCGGAGTTCCGCGTCGTATCCGGTCCCGTAGCGGGCGCGGTAGCTGGCGGGAAGGTTGTAAGGAGTGTGAAGGTCGTAAAGATGAAGGAAGAGGAAAAACGGACGAGCGGGATCTGCTTGCAGCCATTCCACCGCGTCCGCAACCACCTCGGCCCCTAAACGCTTGACATCGCCGGAGTCCGGCTCCCCTTGGCGTTGGCGGGCGAAATTGCTGTTGTAGTCGTCGAAGCCCTGGTTCAAACCAAATCGACGGTCGAGCGCGAAGCCGCCGACGAATGCCCCGGTGCGGTATCCGCGCGATTGCAAGAGGGTGGCGAGCGTCACGGCATTGGGCCGGAGCGCCTCAGCGTTATCCTCAATGCCGTTGAAGAAGGGAAAGGAGGAAGTGAAAAGCGATACGTGCGAAGGAAAGGTCAGCGGAACCTGGGATTCAATCGCCGAGAAGAGCGTGCCGCCTTGCGCGATCGCGTCAATGTGCGGCGTCGGGGTGCGGCGGTATCCGTAGCAGCTCAAATGGTCGGCGCGTAAAGTGTCGACAGAAATCAAGACGATGGATTGGGGATGATCGTTCGCGGGAGTTGCGCTGCTCCCCGCGAGTGCCATTAACGGGCTCAAGACTGCTACTACCACAATGCCGGCATAACGGCTGATCATCATCGCAAATCATAGCAGGCCACGAGAGCGCGTGACAACGATGCGCAATACACTATGCGCAATACCGATACGCCATAGAGGCGCTAACCTGAAGAGTGATAAAATTCGTTCTCTGAGGGGACATGATTCCAGGGAAAAGCACGGACTGGTCGACGAACTCACAGCGCGCAGGCCGGGCATTGGGATTGATGGTTCTCTTCTCCTTCGTCCCTGCCGCGGTTTCCCCAGCCGCGCAAACAACGCCTCAAGCATCGATCATGGATTTGGCTGCGCGCGCCGAAAACTTTGAAGCCCAGGGCCAGTGGGATTCCGCAGCGGCGGAATATCAAAAGATACTGAAAATTGATCCGCGCTCCATCCCTGCACTGAATGCTCTGGGAGCCTTGCGCGTGAGACAAGGAAGGTTTCCCGAGGGTATTTCCTATTACCACCAGGCGCTGAAGATTAACCCTGGCGAATTCGGGACCAACCTCAATCTCGGAATTGCTTTCGTTAAAATGCAGGATTACAGATCCGCCGCGCCTCCCCTCGAGAAAGCCGCGCAAATCGATCCCTCCAGCTTCCAGGCACAGGAGGTGCTGGGAGTCGCGCTGGTCGGCCAGGATGATTACGCCAAGGCTGTCCCCGTGCTGGAAAAGGCCGCCGAACTCAATCCGGGCGACCTCAGCTCAAACTACCTGCTGGTCCGGGCGTACATCCAGACAAAACAATTCGACAAGGCCCTCGATGGATTTAAGCGCCTGGAAGCGCTCGACCCGGGCTCGCCTTGGGTGCGCATCCTGCGCGGGCAGGCTTACGACGGCGAGGGGTCGTACGAAAAAGCCCGCGACGAATTCGAGGAAGCCAAGAAACAATTGCCCAGCGACGCTACGGTGCGTTTCTCGTTGGGTTTCATGTGCTGGAAGCTGCGCCAGTATGATGAAGCAGTGAGCGAGCTGCAGGAGGCACTGCGGCTCGATCCTCACTTCACCGAGGCCAAGTACTATCTCGCGGACACCTACCTGACCGATTTAAAGCCGCAGTTGGCCCTGCCCATTTTGCAGGAGCTGGTGGTCGAGTTGCCCAAGGATTACCGCTCGCGCGTGGACTTGGCGAAGACTCTGGAAAAACTGGGCCGCTACCAGGACGCCGTACCGCAATTTCAAGAAGCCATCCGGCTGGACGCAACTCACCCCGAGCCTCACTACTTGCTTGCGCAGACTTATAAGAAGTTGGAGCGGATGGATGACTTCCGCCGGGAACTCGCGCTCGCGCAACAAGTGCAATCGGAAAAGCGCGCGGAGCAAGAAAGCCTGGTTGGCGCGAGCGGCGGCCGCGGGGATCCCGCGCGCGGTTTGGGAATTGTTCCACCGCCTCAGGACAAGACCTCGTCGCCAACGCCGCCGTGAGTCTCGAAGTCGAAGATTCCTACTTTACATTGCCAGGACGCAGTCGGCACTGCGGCAAATCCTTCACCTGGACATTGACGAGGTTCCGCGGGAATTCTCCCCGGAGAATTTGCGCCGCTTGTTCGGAAACTTGCCGCCGCAAGCTGGCGTACGATTCCTCGCTCAACGACGCGTAGTGGCAGGTGATCACCACGTTTTCAAATTCCGTCAGCGGATGGGGCAGACGGATGGGTTCCTGTTGCAGCACATCCAGCCCGGCCCCGGCCAACCGGCCGGAAGCGAGCGCGGCGCAGAGAGCGACTTCGTCCACAACCGGACCGCGCGCCACGTTGATGAGAATCGCTCGCGGCTTGAGCAGCGCCAGCGTGTGGGCGTTCACTAGGTTTCGAGTCTCCGGGGTCCCCGGCACGTGCAGCGAAAGGATATCCGTTTGGGGCAGCAACTCTTCCAGGCTCATCAATGGGACACCGGCTGCTTGTGCCGCCTCCGCACTCGCGTAGGGATCGTAGGCGATGACCTTCACACCTAACCCCCGAGCCTTCCGAGCCAGGCATTGTCCGATTTTCCCGAAGCCGATCAGCCCAAGTGTCTGGCCGCTGAGGCGACGCATGGGCAGCATCAGGCCGTCCATTCCCGGAACCCATTGGCCCTGCCGCACTTTTCGGTCGGCCAGGACGATCTTGCGCAGCACCGCCAAGGTAAGTCCAATGGCATGCTCCGCGACCTCATCCGAACAAAAGTCCGGAACGTTTGCTACCGCAATTCCATGGTCGGTTGCGGCATCCAGATCGACGTTGTCATAACCGATGCCGAGGCGCACGACGCCTTTCAGACTCGGCACGGAGGCAAAAAATTCGCGCGTCAGGCGCGCGCCCCCTAACACGAGGACGTCTGCATGCTCGGCCATTTGCACGCGCCCACGCTCATCCGCCGCCCTCCCGTACTTAACACTCCCCCCGCTTTGCCGAATCAATTCCTCGTCAAGACCTGCGACTGGACCTCCATCCCTTTCCGTGAAGACCACCAAGCGCTTAGACATTTTTTTGTATTCCTCGCTTTCCGGTTGGTAAGAATATATGAAAAAGTGGTCAGAAATCACGCGTGGAAATCTGCGGGGCAGAAGTGGCTCTGTTTGCTATAACATCTCAGGAGGAGAGGCAACTCGGCCGATTGGGGTGCTCGCAGTGCTGCTATCTTGATTGTTTCCAATAACATCTCAGGGTTTCTAATAACCCATTTCAATTCAATGACTTCTCAGGGTAGGTGACAAACTGTCAGAGTGCCGCCCTTTGTTTTCAATAACATCTCAGGAGCTACCTTCATTTTTCATGTTTTTGTATTTGCTCGAACCGAGCCGCAAACGGTCAAATTGAATTTCTCAAATGGCAGCGGCACAAGGGGCAAAAAGTAGCACTTGGGCTGGAGGCGCGAGTCCTTTCGTCCCACAGTGGCGAAGCATACAAATCTCATCTTACAATCATAGACTACTCGACTGCCGTTTGTCAAGCAAAATCGTCACAGGCCTCGGGCTTTTTTGGCGGTGACAGTGCGTTTTTTTCTGTGAACCCTCGGAGGGGCAGCACCGGCATGAGGGCCTCCTGGCCTTCGCCAGTGCAGTTCGGCCACGTCCCGAAGGACAAGTTACGTCCAGTAGCTGCGGTCGAGCGAGCGGTACTGGATGGCTTCGGAAAGGTGGTCGCTGCTGATGTTTTCTGCCGCCTCGAGGTCCGCGATAGTGCGCGCGACTTTCAGAATTCGATCGTGGGCGCGCGCGGAGAGGCCCAGGCGGTTCATGGCGCTTTCCAGCATCCGCTCGCTATCCGGGGCAATGTCGCAGTACTTGCGAATTTGCCGCGAGCTCATCTGCGCGTTGCAGTAAATCTTCTCGCCCTGGAAGCGTTCCAATTGGCGTTCGCGCGCTTTGATAACGCGAGCGCGAATAACGTCGGAAGACTCTCCCCCCGCTTCCTGGCGCAACTCCTGAAATCGCACGGCGGGCATGTCGATGTGAATGTCGATGCGGTCGAGCAGCGGCCCGGAAATCTTGGAAACATAGCGCTGAATCAGCGGTGGAGTGCACGTGCATTCGCGCGAGGGGTCGTTGAAGAACCCGCAGGGACAGGGATTCATCGCCGCGGCCAGCATGAAACGCGCGGGGAAAGTTAAGGTCATGGCCGCGCGGGCGATCGTGACCATTCCATCTTCCAGGGGTTGCCGCAACACTTCCAGGACGTTGCGTTGGAACTCGGGCAGCTCATCGAGAAACAGAACGCCGTTGTGAGCCAGGCTGACCTCACCAGGCCGCGGAATGACGCCACCGCCAATCAATCCGGCATCGGAAATGGTGTGATGGGGAGAACGGTAGGGTCGGACTCCCATCAGCCCCGCACCCGCTTCCAGCACCCCCGCGACGCTGTGAATTTTGGTGGTCTGAATCGCTTCATCGAAGGTAAGCGGGGGCAGGATGGTGGGAATGCGTTTGGCCAGCATGGTTTTGCCCGCGCCCGGCGGCCCGATCATCAGGATGTTGTGCCCGCCGGCGGTGGCCACCTCGATGGCGCGTTTGGCGTGGAGTTGTCCTTTGACGTCGCGAAAGTCCACGGTGTATTGGCTGGCCTGCGCGAGCATCGCCGCGGTGTTGACGTGGACGGGGGTGAACTCGCGCGTTTCATTGATCAGGTCCAAAGCCTCGGGGAGCGAGCGCAGGCCATAGACGTCCACGCCCTGCACCACGGCGGCTTCCGCCGCATTCTCGAGTGGCAGCACGAGTTTGTGAAGACCCTTTTGCCGTGCCATCGTGGCAATGGAAAGCGCGCCTTTGATTGGCCGCAGGCTGCCATCGAGAGACAGTTCACCGAGGAAGAGAGTATCCTTCAATTCCGTCTTCAGCAGCACGCCCGTTGTTCCCAGGATCCCCAGCGCGATGGGCAAATCGAATCCCGAGCCTTCCTTCTTTACGTCGGCGGGCGCAAGGTTGACCGTGATGGTCTGCCATGGAAATGCGAGACCACAGTTTTTGATAGCGGACCTGATCCGCTCGCTGCTTTCGCGCACGGCTGCATCAGGCAAGCCAACGGTTAGGAACATGGATTTGCCGGCGGTGATATCGACTTCCACCTCCACCGGATAGGCATCAATCCCGAAGACAGAGGCACTTAAAGTTTTAAAGAGCATGAGGACAACTCACTGCGGGAATCGGTGCGAGGTAAGAAGGCCGGGACGCAATCCCGCGCGCGCCCATTTTACCGGCGAGTCCTACAAGGGCGGCTATTGTAGCAGAAGTTATTGAAAGAAAATAAAAATCGTTATCGCGGGGATGGGATTTTAGTTTCGGGAAAGCATTACCATTTTGAGGACACGATCAGCACGAGCGTTAGACTCCGTGCGCCCGAACAATTCAGGCAGTCCGTGAGACCGCACTACGCCAGATACTCTTTCATGAGGCTGATATAGCGGTGGCAAACTTCTTTCATTTCGTTCGCAGCGCCGTCCTGCTCCAGGGAGAGAAAACCTCGGAAGCCAATCGCTTTCACCGCGTCGGCGATTGCTTTCAGATCCATCACACCTTCACCGATCGGCACATAATCACGCATCCTGGCGTCAATATCGCGCGCATGGAGGTTCATGAGGTGGTGGCGCGTCTTGTAAATGGCCACGGGCGGGTACTCGCGCTGGTTCATGGCCCATCCGCAGTCGAGGTTGAAACCGAAGGCGGGGTCGTGAACGGAGTCCCACAGGCGCAGAAAGCTGTCGCTGACGGGCATCATGGTGTGGGTGTGGTTCTCAATGGAAAACCTCATTCCATGCGCCTTCGCGCGCTCCAGGCAAGCCTTGATGGTCACGACGAAAAGGCTCCAGAGTTGGTCATAGTCGTATCCCGGAGCAATTTCGATGTGGAACTTCTCGCCCGGTTTACCATCGTCCATGAAGTAGCGGGGCAGGTAGCCGGCGGTGGATGAGAGTTCGCGCGCCCAGGGGGCCACGATGTTGACCATCGGGGCGCCCAGCTTCTTGGCAATGACGCATCCCTTTTCGAAGTAATCAAGGCTGACTTTCCGCTCATCCGCTTGGGTGCTGGTGAGCCCCTCCACTACGGGTTGGAAGAACGGATACTGGTTCACTACCAGGTGGTTCCGTTCGAGTTGTTTTCTGATGCGGTCAATGGTCGCGTCAGTCCAGTATTCGTCGACATCCATTCGCGAGTTGGCGATGAGTTCCACGCCTTCGAAGCCCAGGCTGCCAATGATATCGATGGCCTCCTCGGGATGGGCGCCGGGAGCGAGACTATGGAAGTTCCAGCTTACGCATCCGATCTTCGCACGGCGGCTTCCCGATTCTTCTCCCGGGACAGCAATCGGGGCGGGCGCGGCCCTGAGTCCGCCGGCGCTGGCCATGAGAAAGTAACTGCCGAACCCCAGAGCGGAAATGAATTCGCGGCGTTTCATCACGGGTCTCCTTTTCCGACCTTACCGCACCACGGTCTGTCAGTTTAAACCTATCTGCCAAGGCTGGCGTATCTAGGGCGGGCTGCTAATCAAGGCCCGTTACTCCCGGCGGTTGGGGTGGCGTTCGGCGACGATAGTCACTTGCATATCGCGGGCATGGCGAACGATTCGGTGGATCAGGTTTCGTCCAATGAACCCCTCCCAGGGAGAATACTGGGGGCGCACCATGAAAATCTGCGTAATGTTGCGGAGCCGGGCGAAATCGAGCAAAGTTATGGCGATATCCTCGCCTTGCAGGACCCGGGTTTCGATGTGAAGGTTGCGCGCAAAATTGAGGTGGCGCTCCACGGCTTCGCGTTTGGTTGTCGGCAAGGCATTGAAATCCAATTCGGCATGGACGAACACGGCGAAGCAGTCGGCCTGGAGATAATCCGCCACTCTCCGGCCGCGGCGGATGAGCATGGCGGTGGAGGGATGCTCCGTGACGTAAACGAGAATGCGGTCGGCTGGGCTGTAATCATCACTGCCTTCCGCATTGGCGTTTTCCTCCACCGTGGCCTGTGCTTCGTTGTTGGATTCGGGTAATGTCACTTGCCGGATTTCCACTTCGTGCGCGGTCTGCCGCAAGGCGATTTCCCGCAAAGCGACAAGCGTGGATTCCTTGAAGAAATTCTGCAGCGCGCGCTGGGCTTTCTCCGGCGGATAAACCACGCCACGCTCCAACCGATTGATGAGTGCGCGCGGGGTCAGATCCACCATGACGACTTCGTCGGCTTGTTTCATGACCCAATCGGGGATCGTCTCGCGGACTTGCACGCCGGTCATATCCTTGATCTGATCGTTCAGGCTCTCGAGATGCTGGATATTCACGGTGGTCATGACATCGATTCCAGCCTCTAACAGTTCCAAAACACACTCCCAGCGTTTCAAATGGTTGCAGCCCGGAACGTTGGTATGCGCCAGTTCATCCACCACGCACACCTCGGGGTGGCGGTTGAGGATGGCTTGCAAATCCATCTCCTCGAAAATCGCTCCCCGATATTCCATTTTGCATCTCGGGATCAGGTCCAGCCCCTGCGCTTGGGCGATCGTATCTTTGCGGCCATGAGGCTCGATGTAACCGATCACGACGTCCACGCCCCGCTTAACCAACTCGTGGGCATCCGTCAGCATTTGGTAGGTTTTTCCTACGCCCGCGGCAAACCCCAGGTACATCTTGAGCCTGCCGCGATTGTGAGATGTGGAGTCCATGGTTAGCTCGCAGCTTTCAGCTATCAGCTCTCAGTCTTTAGCGACCAACAATCCCGCTTCAGCCTTGTTCCCCGAAGGGGAGGGACAAACAATCGCCTGAGAGCTGAAAGCTGGTAGCTGATCGCTTGTTCAATGCGGAAACACACGCACGTCGATTCCTTCCGCCGCACGGATCAGCCGATCCAAGGGGCCGCCCAGAAAGCGATCCCACCAGTGAACGCGGCTGGGATGGCCGACAAAGATCTGGGTAATCCGGTGCGTACGCGCAAAATCCATCAGAGCTTCAATCGGGTCGTACCCATCAAGAGCCGCGGTCTGCGCCCCGATCTGCCCAGCTTCCTTGAGCAGTTCCTGAAGCCTTTCTTCATCTTTCTCGGAATGCCGGTCATCGCGGATGTACACGGCGAAAAGCTCTCCGTGGAAGCGGTCGACATTACGTCTTCCGCTGGCGATCATGGCATGGGCGTTCGCGCCCCGCGTCATGTAAACAAGGATGCGTTCCTGCGTACCCCAAAGCTGCTCGATGCCGTGAGCGAGCAGGTAATCCTCAAGCTGACGGTCAACCACTTCGGCGGCAAGGAGCAAGGCGATCTCCCGCAACGCGGAAAGCCGACGCGGCGTATCCGCCGCAACCGTAGGCGTCGAGGACGGCTGCCCGGCACGCTCCAGGAGCAGCTCCGGAGGAACATCTACGATGACAATTTCATTGGCGTTATAAAGGAAACGCTCGGGGACGGTATCCGTAGCACGCTTTCCCGTAATCCTCTCCACCGCTTTGCGGCGCTCCTCGATGTGCTGGAGGTTGAGGGATGTTATCACGATGATTCCAGCGGCCAGAAGTTCTTCCACATCCTGCCAGCGCTCGCAGTTCTTGGCGCCGGGCGGATTGTTGTAAGCGACTCCGTCCACCAGGCAGACTTGCGGACGCCGGCGCAAAATGGCCTCCACATCCATGGCCTCGCCATCGCCGATTTTCTTGAGCGGAATGACCTCCATTGTTTCCAACAGATGTACGAGTTCGGCAGGCAGGTCCTTCTGAATGGCGCCAATGACCACATCTTGGCCGCGCGCTCGGCGCCGCCGCCCCTCATCCAGCATTCGAAAAGATTTTCCGACTCCCGAGGCATAGCCAAGAAAGACTTTTAACCGCTCGTGCTGGAGCTGCTCGTCCTGCCCGTCCAACTGCTTCAGGAGCAGTTCCGGATTAGGTCGGCGGTCAAACTCGGTCGGCATATAGGCGGATATCTCCCAGTTTGAAGTTTACTATCGGAGCGTTCTGGCGACAAGACGGACACCCCGTAGAATTGGGGCGCGCAAATCCAATTTACCACACTCAATTGCGAAGGGACGGCCTGAATATCAGAAAGTGTTGGGCTGAATTCATCATCGAGTAAGCATCACGCGGACGTGTTCGTGAGCTCCGTGCAACGCATGCTCGCCGACGTGTCCTTAAGAATTCTGCTTAGGGTTTGCCGAGCGGAAATTTCTGGTTTAAGTCAAGGTTCAGAAGGAGCACGTTGACGCGGGGCTCGCCCAGAAAACCCCATTGCCGCCCCTCAGTGTGCGCCTCGATGAGCTGCTTGAGTTGATCTACGTTAATGGCGCGGGCCTGGGCGACACGCGGGGCCTGGACGAGGGCGGAGGCGGGACTAATGTCGGGATCCAAGCCACTGGCAGAGGCAGTGAGAAGGTCCGCCGGGATGGGGCCTTCATAGCCAGGATTCTCGCGGCGGAACTTGGCAATGTCGCCCTTGACTCGATCGATCAACTTCTGATTGGTAGGCCCGTAGTTCGAGGCATTGGAGGCGCTGGCGTCGTACCCATCGTTGCCGGCCGCCGATGGCCGAGGGTGGAAGTATTCCGGCTTGGTAAAATTCTGGCCGATCAGTTCTGAGCCAGCGACCTTCCCACCGACCTCCACTAAACTGCCGTTGGCGCGGTGCGCGAAAAGGAGTTGGCAAAAGCCGGTGACAATTCCGGGATAGATCAAACCAGTGAGAATGGTCATGAAGAGCGTGATGCGGAATGCTGGACCAATTTGGTAACGCATGAAATCTCCTAGCAGGGCGGAACGGCGTTCGGCCTTGGCTGAGCACGGCCCGCTCCATTGTTTGGGCGAGGGCAGCTCGTGCCCATTGTAAGGCCGAGGCCGGTTCGGCCCCATGGCAAGGCCGAGCGCCTCCCGGCCCTACGCGAGGTGCAACAAACCGAGCAATCGGTCGATCAGCCAGATCCCCGGGAAGGGAGCAATGATCCCGCCGATACCGTAAATCAGCAGATTTCTCCGCAGCATATTGGCGGCGCTCTCCGGCCGATACTTGACGCCGCGCAGCGCCAAAGGCACCAGCGCGATAATGATCAGCGCATTGAAAATTACTGCCGCCAGGACAGCGCTCCGGGGAGTATGCAAATGCATGATGTTTAGTGCGTTCAGTGCCGGGTACGTAGCCATGAACATCGCCGGAATGATGGCGAAGTATTTCGCCACGTCATTGGCAATGGAGAAGGTGGTGAGTGCGCCGCGAGTGATCAGGAGTTGTTTCCCGATCGCTACAATCTCAATCAGCTTTGTGGGGTTGCTGTCCAAGTCCACCATGTTTCCGGCTTCCTTGGCGGCCATCGTGCCCGTGTTCATTGCCACACCCACATCGGCTTGGGCGAGTGCCGGGGCGTCGTTGGTCCCGTCACCGGTCATGGCGACAAGCCGGCCCTGCAATTGTTCTTTCTTGATGTACTCCATCTTATCTTTGGGCGTCGCTTGCGCCAGGAAGTCATCCACGCCGGCTTCGTTGGCAATCGCCGCCGCCGTCAAGGGATTATCCCCGGTGATCATCACGGAGCGAATTCCCATGGCCCGCAATTGTTGCAGGCGCTCGCGCATACCCCCCTTGACGATATCTTTCAGGTGAACGATCCCGAGCAGACGGTCGCCATCGGCCACGGCGAGCGGCGTGCCGCCTGTGCGCGAAATGCGATCCGACATTTCGACGAAGTTGGGGGGGACGGGGCCGCCCTTGTCCGTTACGAACTGCACGATGGCATCGGTGGCCCCCTTGCGCAGGCGGCGGCCGTCAATGTCAACGCCACTCATGCGCGTGTAGGCGGAAAAGGGGATGAAGTGGGCCTCGTGTTCAGAAACGTCGCGTCCGCGCAGGCTATATGCTTGCTTGGCGAGCACCACAATGGAGCGGCCTTCTGGGGTTTCATCCGCCAGGCTCGCGAGTTGCGCCGCATCCGCGAGCTCCGCGCCAGTGACTCCCTCGACCGGCGAGAATTCCACCGCTTGGCGATTGCCTAAAGTGATCGTACCCGTCTTGTCCAAAAGCAAGGTATTTACATCGCCGGCAGCTTCCACCGCTTTGCCGCTCATAGCCAGCACGTTGTGCTGGATCACGCGGTCCATGCCGGCGATGCCGATCGCGGACAGCAAGCCGCCGATGGTGGTGGGAATCAGGCAAACCAAAAGCGATACCAGTACGGCCACGCTCGGAATCTCCCCAGTGCCGGCCGAGCTTACGGCGTACGCGGAAAAGGGCTGCAGGGTCACAACCGCCAGAAGAAAGATCAGCGTTAAGCCGGCAATCAGGATGTTGAGCGCAATTTCATTGGGCGTTTTCTGCCGCTCGGCGCCCTCCACCAGTGCAATCATGCGGTCCAAAAAAGTTTCGCCGGGATTGGAGGTAATTCGAATTGTGACCTGATCGGAAAGGACTCTGGTACCCCCCGTCACCGCGCTGCGGTCTCCACCCGATTCGCGGATTACAGGCGCGCTCTCACCGGTAATAACGGACTCATCCACCGTGGCGATGCCATCGATCACTTCACCGTCGCCCGGAATGATGTCGCCCACCTGGCACATCACAATGTCCTGGGCGCGCAGCTTGGAGGCGGGAACGGTTTCCGTTGCCCCGGAACAAAGGATCCTCCGGGCCATGGAATCGGTTTTGGTTTTGCGTAAAGTGTCGGCCTGGGCCTTGCCCCGCGCTTCCGCCATCGCCTCGGCAAAGTTGGCGAAGAGCACCGTGAACCACAGCCATAGGGTGATCTGTAACGAGAAACCGATGCCAGGGGCGTGGACGAAAATATCGCGCACCATGAAGACCGTGGTCAGCGCCGCTCCCACTTCCACCACGAACATGACCGGATTCGCGGCGAGGGTGACGGGATTCAACTTCAGGAATGAATCGCGCGTCGCCCTCTTGACAATGGGCGGATCGAAGAGCGGGCGTGAGTGCGCCAGCCTCTTCGGAAGAAGCTCGGTTTCGTCAATAACCGGCGGGGCTACGACAGTTCCCATAAAATCAGCTCCAAATCGAGAAAGAGACCATCGAAAAGAGTTTTCCTTGCTGCATCAGGAAGTGCTCAACGATGGGGCCAAGCGACAGGGCCGGGAAGTAGGTCAGCGCCCCGACGATAATCACCGTGCCAATCAGCAATCCGACGAACAGAGGGCCATGCGTGGGCAAGGTTCCATCCGTGACAGGAATCTTCCTCTTCCCCGCCAGGCTTCCCGCCACGGCCAGCATGGGAATGATGAAAAGAAAGCGCCCGATCAGCATGGCCAAGCCCAGACTGAAGTTGTACCACGGGGTGTTGCCGCTCAGGCCTCCAAACGCGCTCCCGTTGTTTCCATTGGTGCTGGTGTAGGCGTAAAGGATCTCACTAAAACCGTGTGGGCCATTGTTGGTAAGATTGGCGGTGGCGGCGCCGGGAGGATTCCAGTAGCCATTCTGTTTGAATTTGGCCACCGAGCTGATTCCCGTAAAGATGAGGATGTTGGCGGCCATGATGATGAGCGCGAGCATCGCCATCTTCACTTCCTTCTGCTCGATTTTCTTTCCAATGTATTCCGGTGTGCGTCCAACCATCAGTCCGGCAATGAAGACCGCCAGGATGGCGAAAAGCAACATGCCTTTAATGCCCGCCCCCACTCCGCCAAAGACCACCTCTCCAAGCTGAATGTTGAAGAGCGGAACGAGGCCCCCAAGTGGGGTGAAGCTGTCGTGCATGCTGTTCACAGCGCCGCAACTTGCGTCAGTGGTGACTACGGCAAACAGCGCGGAGCTGGCGATGCCGAAGCGCACTTCCTTTCCTTCCATGTTTCCACCCGTTTGCATGTGGCCGGCTTTGGTCTCGAGGCCGAGCATGGCGAGTTTCGGGTTGCCTTTCTGCTCAGCCGGATTGCAGACGAGCACGCCCGCTAGGAACAGAACGCCCATAGCCCCAAACAGCGCCCAGCCCTGGCGCTTGTCACCTACCATCGTGCCGAAGGTGTAAGTGAGGCCGGCAGGGATCGCGAAGATCATGATGAGCTGGATTAGATTGGTCAGTGGTGTTGGGTTCTCAAAAGGATGAGCCGAATTGGCATTAAAGAACCCTCCGCCGTTGGTTCCCACCATTTTGATGGCCTCTTGGGAAGCCACGGGGCCCTGCGCGATGGTCTGGGTCGCGCCTTCCACCGTTTGGACGCTCGTATTTCCCTTAAAATTCTGAATCACACCTTGCGAGCAAAGGAAGAGGGCGCCCACTAACGAGAGCGGCAGAAAGATATAAAGCGTAGCTCGCACCGTGTCCACCCAGAAGTTGCCGATATTGTTGACCTGCTTGCGCGCAATGCCCCGAATCAGGGCAATGGAAACGGCCACGCCGGCCGCGGCAGAGAGGAAATTCTGCACGGTGAGCGCGGTCATTTGCACAAAATGGCTATACGTTGTCTCGCCCCCATAGTTCTGCCAGTTCGTGTTGCTGACGAAGCTGACCGCTGTGTTGAAGGCAAGATCAGGAGTTACAGGCGTCGCGCTGCCGGGCGCCTTCGAGGTCCCGAAGTGCAACAGATTCAGGGGCAGAAAACCCTGGAGCCGCTGAATCACATACGCGAAGATGAATCCCATCACACTGAAGGCGATCAGCGACGCCGCATACTGGGTCCAGCGCTGCTCGGAATTCTCATGGATGCGGCACAGGCGGTAGGTCAGCTTCTCCAGCGGGCGCAGCACGGGATGGAGAAAAGTCCTCTCGCCCGCGAAAAGTTTGGTCATGAAGACGCCCAGCGGTTTCGTGACCAGCAGGATCAGGACGGAATAAATCAAAAGATTCAAAATGCCATTCGGGGTCATGGTGTCCTCTCAGAACCGTTCCGGCCGCAGCAGCGCATACACGAGATAAGCAAAAAGCAACAAGGCGGTAATGCCAGCAATGATGTAGTCCATCGAACGGTCTCCTATAGCCGGTCACACGCGGTGGTGAAAATCCAGCAAGCGACAAAGAACAAGACGGCGACTAGAACGTAAGTAAAGTCCAACACGGCGATATCACCTCAGCTCCGCGAAGTTTAGGTGGCCCAGCCTTTCGGAGGCCTTACCCTCCAGGAATTCCACCGGTAGCGCAGGCTCGCCCAAGGGTAAAGTATAAGGCACTTCGTAAAGCGCCATCACCTTTATATGTACCGGATTGGGTTTCCATGGAAAGTTCCAATTCGATTGTCGTTCCTAGGGCGTAAAGAATCCATAAAGACTTGGTCAAAATTTCGTTAGGCCTTCTTGGGGGGACTAAATCGGTAGCCAACCCAGGGTTCCGTCAGGAGGTACGAGGGGTGAGAGGGGTCCGGCTCGATCTTTTTGCGAAGCTGGTTGATGAACACGCGAAGGTACTCCACTTCTTCGCCATAATCCGGCCCCCATACCGCCTGAAGAAGCTTGGCGTGGGGAATGACCTCGTCGGGATTGCTGGCGAGGTAGCGGAGAAGATCAAACTCTTTCGGCGTCAGCCGCACCTCCTTATCGTTCACGGTGACCCGGCGAGCGACGAAATTGATTTCGGTGGCGCCCAGGTTCACCAAATCGGGCGTGCCGGTACTTAGCAGTGGCGCGCGGCGGAGGGCTGCCCGGATGCGCGCCAAGAGTTCCGGCATGCTGAAGGGTTTGGTCACGTAGTCATCCGCCCCGGCATCCAGGGCATCAACCTTTTCCTTTTCCGCATTGCGAATGGAAAGGATCACGATGGGAATATCACTATGGGAGCGAAGCATGCGGCACGCTTCCATGCCTCCGATTCCCGGCATATTCATGTCGAGGAGCACCAGGTCGAAACGCTCTTCACGAACCTTTTCCAGCGCTTCCTCGCCGCTGCGCGCGGTCGAAACCATATACCCGCGGGCCACTAGTGTCGTGCGCATCACGCGGCGAATCTGCGGTTCATCATCAACAACTAAAATCCTGGCGCTGGTCACAGTAAAGGCTCCCTAAGAGCGCGCGGGACCGAGAAGGAAAATCTGGCCCCTTTCCCGGGTTCGCTCTCCACCCAGATCCGGCCGTGGTGGGCGCGCACAATCTCTCTTGCAATTGTAAGGCCCATGCCCGTTCCCGGTATCCTCTCCCGCTGATCTTTTCCTCGGTAAAACTTTTCGAATACTTTCCGCTGTTCCTGTTCGGAAATACCCGGCCCGCAATCCTCGACGCTTACAATGACTTCCGTCGCTTCCGCGCTGGCGAGGAGGGTCAAGGGACTGTTCGGCGGAGTGTACCGCAGAGCATTGGTGATCAATTGCCAGATCACGGTCCCGATAAATTCCGGATCAACACTAACCCGTGGTAACTTTTCGGGAACCTCCAGGGTCACTTTTCGGCCTTCCAGGCTTTCGCCCAGCTTGTCCAATTGTGCCTGCAAGATCTTGCCGATGGATTGCGGGCTCCGGTGCAATTGCAGTTCGCCCGCCTCGATCCGCGACATCTGGATGGCCTCGGTAAGCATGGAGTTCAATCGGTCCGTTTCCTCGTCGACAATCCTCAGCAGCTCCTGGTGGGTGGGATTCGTGTCGGTGTCAGACAACATCGAGGTCACCGCCGCCTTGATCGGCGTCAGAGGGGTTTTAAATTCGTGCGCCAAAGCGTCGAGCATGGTTGACTTCAGTTCCTCACTCTGCCGGGCGGCTTCGGCGCGGGTGGCAACATTCTGGGCGTGAGCGCGCTCGAGCGTGATGGCCGCCAGGTTGCCGATAGCGTGCAAGGCTGTTTCCGAAATCTGCGACCCCTGAATTCCCAGGCTCCCAATCGGCTGACCACCCAGGCTGATGGGAATAATGGTGGTCTTCGTCGTGGCATCGTGAAAGACCGTGCCGTGTAATGCGGTGTCGCGAAGTTTACCCGCGTCCACGGGAATGTCGCGCGGACCGGACCGGTGAATCCGGTCGCTGCTGCGGTCATAAAACGCCAACCCCGGCAATTCGAACACCTTCGCAATCGAATTCGTAATCTCCTGCGCCAGTGGTCCGGGCACTTCTAGAAGCAGCAGATTCCGGCTCAAGGTGTAAAGCCGTTCCACTTCACGCTGGCGATGCGTTGATTCCATCGCCTGCTTTTTTGCATTCGCAGAAAGATGGCTGGTCATCATCGCCGTGACCACGAAGGCGGAGAAAGCCACCCAGTTCTGCGGGTCCGCTATGGTAAAGGTGCCAATGGGAGGAAGGAAATAAAAATTGAAGGAAAGCATGCTGGCCACGGAGGCCACAAGAGCTTCTGCCAGACCCCACCGCGTGGCAATCGCCATCACCGCCAACAGAAATGACAGGGCCACCGTGACGTTATTGACCCGAAAAATGCGGTACTCCACGACGGTGACCCCGCCGACGATCCCTAGCGCAACCAGGATGCGGATCACCTTCAATGGCTGTGGCAGATAACTCTTCTTCAAGCGCAGACCTCAGGACACCTGCCATTGTACTCGCCTGCGCATGGGTTTCAACCTCGGATAGTGGCCTAATTTAAGGCGTAGCGCCGGCTTCCACCCGGCACAGGAGCCGCCAAGATGGCGGCGCTACGTTCAGTTTAGGAGACCACCAACCTCTGCAACGGTGCCGAACGGATTCACTGCCTTAGCCCTGGAACAGTTGGCGGGTTAGGGATGGCGTTTTCATCCGGCAAGTGGTCCCCGAATACCAGGGCGGTGAATATGAAGATGTCGGTGTTCTCGTCTTTCCAGGCTTGCCGCGGCAGGCCTGCCTTGATGCAGGTCCCCTACAGGAACGTGTCGTGGTCCCAATGCTCCTCCGTCGGGACTTGCGGCAGCAGAATTCCCTCAATTTCACCCTGCTTCATAATCAGCCCGTGTTTGCCCACCTTGATTTCCTTCGTGTCCAAAACCCGGCGGAGCGGCGACATCACGGAAATCTCATACTCGAGGAACGGCAGTTCCTTGACGGTGACGGGCTTGAAGCGCGTATCTTGCATGGCCGCGTAGACCGCCACGTCTCGCACCGTTTCCGCCAGCGATTTTGTCGGCGTGATGTAGCCAATGCATCCGCGCAACTCGCCATGCTCCGAGAGGGTGACGAACGCGCCGCGCGCTTCCTCCAGGCGCGGGAAGCTGGTCGAATCCACGACGAACATTTTGCGATCGCGGACCACGCTCTCCACGGATGCCCGCGCGATCTTCAGCAGTGCATCCTGCTCATGACCGGTCAAAGAGAACCCCGCGCTCTTATTCGCATCCGCGGAAGCTTCGTGCAATATCGCCACGGCGCCATAACCCACCACCCGTGTCTTTTCCCCGGTCGTATCGCCGGAGTTTGCGTATTTCAGGATTTGCGCGTGCGTTGCGCCCAAGCCTTCGGCGGCGATCATGGCAGCGACGATGGGGCCTCCACCGCACGCTTCCCAGGTCTGCACACTACGCCCCGATAGGGTGAAATTGCGCGACAGGCTGAGATAATCCCAATCCACGATGGCCTGAAGCGTCTGGTGGTCGACTTTGTTCGCGTAGTCGTACGGGTGGTAATGCGAGAGGTCGGAGCTCACGAGAATGAGCGTCTGGGATCGCTCCTCTGGCGGCTCCGCCAGCAGCGCCTTCGCCAGCGCCCGCCCCAGTCCACGCTCCATGCCGTAGTTCTGATCGCCCATGATGATGGGCACCAGCTTGAATTCGCTCAACGTGTGCTGAAGCCAGGGCAGTTGTACTTCCACAGAGTGCTCGGCATGTTCGCCCACCCGCCCGTGACCGCGGTTCGAGATCTTGATGTCTGCGCTCAGTTTCGCCAGCTTGGCGCGGAAGTCGCGGTCGATGGGAACGTTGCCCAGAGGAGTCGCGTAGGCGTCGCCATCGTATACGGAAGAAAAACGGAAATTCTCATAGTGCGATGGCGCAATCACCACCACGCGAGTGTAATTCCGCCTCATGATCTGGGCAAAGCACGCGGCCGCCACCGGCCCTGTGAACATATACCCGGCGTGTGGGCAAACCAGCGCCACCGGAGGCTCGAGAGCCTGCGGCACGGAGTTGCGCGACAGAAGGTCGTCCATCGTCCGAGCGAGCTCCTTGGGGTCAGAGGGGTAGAATCCACTCGCCACCCCCGCTGGACGAACTTTCTGTTGGTCGGCGCAGGTGGTCGGGCGCGGAAAAGCGATCATCCCCGCGAAAAGTGGGATAAGAATCATAAGAGTAGAATGGAAACTTTTCGTGGAATCGCCGATGAAGCGGCAAGTCGTTTGGAACCTTCTCATAGCATCACCTATGAAGCAGCAAGAAGAAAGGAAAGTCAAAAGGCAAAATGCAAAAGCCAAAGGGCAAGAGCCGAAGTAAGCACGCGGTGCTGCATGTATTTTTGCCGTGTGGCTTAGAATTTTGACCTTAAATGCCTTTTGCTGTTTGCGTTTTGACTGTGAGTTCTAAGTCTTGTCATCTGAGTTTCGCCTTCTTAGATTTCGCTTTTGCCACTTGAGTTTTGAATCTTGAATGAATTCTCCTCGCGCCCACCCGCGATGAGAAACATTTAACTCAAGTTCCTTCCCAGTCCGCCGATAGAGGGGATGGACAGCAAAGTCCGAGTGTGTTCGCAAGGGGGAGCCCACGGGCAGGAGGGCGTAAGCATCCCACCGAGGGCGCGGTGGAAACACTTGGGTCAAGGAGCTTAATACATGCGTGATAAGTC
Organism: uncultured Acidobacteriota bacterium; assembly: GCA_964501985.1. Classification (GTDB taxonomy): domain Bacteria; phylum Acidobacteriota; class Terriglobia; order UBA7540; family UBA7540; genus Bog-366. The sequence continues at coordinate 27,261 of CAZCVY010000028.1, forward strand.
GTTTAAGGCAACAACGATTGTCACCCCGGACGTATCCAACCGGCTCGTCTTAGAGGCGGCGTTCAATAACTGGGCGGAAGAGACGAAGCCTGCCAGCATTCTCCACGTCCATTACTACCATGACATGGAGGCGCACGTTCGAGGATACCAGGTGGTTTACGAAGAACCGTGGATGGCTTATTTGGCGCCCGAAACACCCCAGGAGGATGAGGCCGCCCGCATGTTGGTTTAAGGAAATCCGAGTTTCGGCTGGGACCGTCGCCTCCGCATTCGGTGGCACCGGCAGGCCCCCGGAGGTCGGTCGCGACGGTGCCCAGCCGACCATGGCGTTTCCAGTACCCGCCATGCCGTTGGGCACGCGGCTGGTGTGAGGGTAGGTAGGCTGAACGTCATGGCTCGCGCGCGGCGCACCCGAGGGTCCGCCGCGCGCGTTTTTGTTTGTTCAATTCACCACGATACCTCCCTGAATTGCTGCGAGTCGCCTCGCTGCCCTTGCGCGCTTGGTAGGCGAACGGCCGACCGGCAATACGGGTGGGGCAGGTGCATTCCGGAAGCACTGACGGAAGTAAGCACGACGGAGTCGGCTCTGCCGGCCTACCTGGAAAGATCGCGATCAAAAGCAACAGACCTTCCGCGGCATCAGCGGCTCGCAGAAGATCTGAAAAGAGCCTGCGAAGAAGTGGCCACCTGCGTCCATAAGTATGTGCGACTGGTGTCGAATCGGTTGTAGATTCCTCGGATAAACTATGCACCGATACTCTTCGGACATTATTTCAACTAACGTACATAAATCACTTGACACTAGTAGTCTATATTCGTAAACTAAAATTGAGGCTATTGCTCTCGTGCCGCGGGGCGCGGCAGGAAACAGGGGCCTTCGAAGACGTGCGGGAAGAAATGGGTGAAGTCGCCATCGCTCTGTTCCACCCTGCTAAAGCACAACATGACGACACTCGCCGCCAGGCTAATTCCACGGAAAAGCTGTCCTGGCCGGGGGCGATTTCGTACAACGCCGCGCAGTTTTCCCGCGGCAGATATTTCACTCTCGGGGGATTCGGGGCTGGGCTTGCCGCGTTCCGCACCCGCTGCTCCAGGTCTCGCCGGGACATACACCACCGCAGTGGCGTTGGTCGGGATGGCGCCGCTGGTCTACGAACTCCAGCGCGTGGCAGCCGGGGTGTTACAATATTTCAGCGCGTCGCACGTAATACTCGTAGTGGGGGCCAAATGCTGACCTAGGGCCCGGTGCTACACCAGGAACCGTGCGAATCGAGTGCACCTTGAATTGAGACGCGCTAGACCAACCGGAACCACGCATGCATCGTCGTCCTGACTTATACGCTCGCTGGTCCCTCGATATGCGGCGCAAGGAGTTCTTTCACGCAGGGCAGCGCGTGGGGGTAGCCGTATCAGGGGGGCCTGACTCGGTTTTGCTTCTCCATTTTATGAACATGCTTGCGCTGGAGAAGGGATTGATGCTTGCTGCGGTCCATTTCAATCACCGCCTGCGCGGAGCGGAATCCGACGGCGACGAAGCTTCGGTCCGCGACCTTGCCGCCTCTCTCGGGATTGAGTATTTGAGGGGAGAGGCGGAGGTGGGCCGCGTAGCGCGTGAGCGCCACAGCAACGTGGAAGCCGTCGCGCGCGAACTGCGCTATCGTTTCTTCTTCTCGCTCGTTGACCAGGGCCGGCTGGATCGCGTGGCCACCGCACATACCGCCAACGACCAGGCCGAAACCGTGCTGATGCGCCTGTTGCGGGGCGCAGGAACGCGCGGCTTGGGTGGAGTCTATCCGGTGCTTGACGGCAAGGTTGTTCGCCCTTTTTTGGGCCTGACGCGCCCCGAGGTGATGCAGGAAATCTCCGCGCGGGGGCTGGGCTACCGGGTGGATTCCTCGAACCTCAACACGCGCCTGCAACGGAACAAAATCCGGAAGGAGCTGTTGCCCTTGCTGGCGAAAGAGTACAACCCTGGGATTGTTCCGCTTCTCAATCATCTCGCCGACCGTGTTCGCGACGACGAAGCTTGCCTGGAGCGTCTGGCCCGGGATCGCGCGCACCCCTGGCGCGTACATGAGGGCAAGGAAGAACGCATTCCCATTCGCGCTCTGCTGGAATTTCCTCCCGCCGTGGCGCGGCGCGTTCTGCGGCAGATGGTGCAAAATGTGCGCGGGTCATCGGCGGGTTTGGCGCACGAGCACATCGACTCCTTGCGCCGCTTTGCCGCCGAGTCGCAGAGCGGAAAGGTCCAAACCCTGCCCGGCGGCGCGTTGGCGCGCAAAGAGTTCTCCTGGCTGGTGATCAACCCTGCCGCCAATGCGCCGGTCGGACGCGAGTTCTCATACCCGGTCACCCTTCCGGGAGCCTTAGTGGTTCGAGAGTTGGGGCTCACCTTTAGGTTCAAAATACTTAATCGCGTCGAGCCCGGCAAGGCGTATAATGAAGACAAGCTCTTGGGCCTGGACCCGCAGAAGTTGCACGGAGACTTGACGCTGCGCAACTGGCGGCCTGGAGACAGTTTCTGTCCGTTGGGAAGCAGAGGCGTTCGCAAACTGAAGGAGCTACTCCGCGAGGCAAAGATTCCTGAGACTCGACGCCAGGGCTGGCCCGTCTTGCTTTGCGCGGGCCGGGTGGTTTGGGTTCGAGGACTCCCGCCGGAGAAGGGCGCTGCTGCAACCGACCGCACCGAGCAGGTGCTGATCATAGAAGAGGAACCGTTACGGCCATCCCCGGTTGCCGGGGAAAAGCCCTTATGAAACGCGCCGCAGCCAAATTGAAGAAGCGCGCTAAACCAGTTCGTGCCGTCGGCTCCAACGGGCTGCCCAAAGTCGTTGTCAGCGAAAAGGATTTGCGCAAGCGGGTGCGCGAGCTGGCCAGGCAAATCAATCGGGATTATGCCGGCAAGACGCTTCAGGTCGTCGGGGTTCTGGAGAACAGCTTCATCTTCATGGCCGATCTGGTACGCGCCCTGACGATGCCGGTAGTGTGCCGGTTTGTACGGTTGCAGATGCGAGACAGCAATGCCGGCATGGTTGCCGTGCGGGAGATTATGTACATTCCGCCTGTGGATTCGGAGGGCAAGGACGTTCTGCTGGTGGAGGGCGTCGTGCATTCGGGTCTTACGCTCGACCACTTGTGCCGAACGCTGCTTGCCCATCAGCCCGCTTCGCTGCGAACGGCGGTTTTGATCGACAAGATCGATGATCGGAAAGTCGACGTGAAGGTCGATTATTCGGGCTTCCAACTTTCCGGCCACTTTCTGGTGGGGTATGGACTTGGGGGTCAGCAACTCTATCGCAACTTGCCTTTCATCGGGAAGATCACTCCCTGAAGTGAAAGGTTGAAGCTGCATGGGGTTGGCTTGCATCCAATATATTGGGTAGGAAGGCGCCCAATGGTCGATTCGGGGATTTGAGGAGGACGGCACGTGAACTCGGCGGTCAAGAATATTATCTTCTGGGTAGTGATGGCAGTCACGGCTCTGCTGATTTGGGCAGTGGTGAAGTCGAGTACCGGCGAACACGTTGCCGATTTGACCTTCACGCAGTTCACTGCGGATGTAAATAAAGACTTGATCCGCGACGTGACCATTTCGGGTACCGACGTAACGGGCACCTTCAGCAAAGACGGTTCTCATTTCCGGACGACGATCCCTGCAAACTATCCCGACCTATACAAGACCCTTCAGGACAAGAACGTCAACACGGTCATCAAGGACAACTCCGGCGGCTCCTGGATGACCTGGCTGGCCAACGGCTTGCCCTTGATCCTGATTTTGGGTCTCTGGATTTTCATCATGCGGCAGATGCAATCCGGAGGGAACAAAGCCTTGTCCTTTGGCAAGAGCCGGGCCCGCCTGCTCTCCAGCCAGCAGAAGAAAGTCACCTTTAAGGACGTAGCAGGTGTCGAAGAGGCCAAGGAAGAGTTGGGCGAAATTATTGAATTCTTGCGCGAGCCGCAGAAATTCCAGAAGCTCGGCGGACGTATTCCCAAAGGAGTCCTTCTGGTAGGCCCTCCGGGAACGGGCAAGACCTTGCTGGCCCGGGCCATTGCCGGCGAGGCCAACGTCCCCTTCTTTTCCATCTCCGGTTCCGACTTTGTGGAGATGTTTGTAGGCGTGGGCGCCTCGCGTGTGCGCGACCTCTTCGAGCAGGGCAAGAAAAACGCTCCCTGCATTATTTTCATCGATGAAATCGACGCCGTAGGCCGCCATCGCGGCGCGGGCCTGGGCGGCGGCCACGACGAGCGCGAGCAGACGCTGAACCAGTTGCTGGTGGAAATGGACGGCTTCGAGTCGAACGAAGGGGTTATCCTGATTGCGGCCACCAATCGCCCTGATGTGCTTGACCCGGCGTTGCTGCGGCCCGGCCGCTTCGACCGTCGCGTTGTGGTGCCTCGTCCCGATGTGGGTGGACGTGAGGCAATCCTGAAGGTTCATACCAAGAAGATTCCTCTGGCTGAGGACGTTGATATCCCTGTCCTCGCCCGCGGCACACCGGGCTTTTCCGGAGCTGATCTGGCGAACTTGGTGAACGAGGGAGCGCTGCTGGCGGCACGACAGAATCGCAAGACCGTTACTCAGATGGACTTTGAAACCTCCAAGGACAAAGTTTTGATGGGGCCGGAGCGCAAGTCGATGATTCTCTCCGAGAGCGAAAAGAAAAACACGGCTTATCACGAGGCAGGACACGCTCTGGTGGCCGCCAATATCCCTGAATCCGATCCTTTGCACAAAGTCACCATCATTCCGCGCGGCTGGGCGCTGGGGTTGACGCAGCAACTTCCCCTCGACGACAAGCACACCTATACTCGCGAGTACCTGGAGGCCCAGCTTGCCGTGCTGATGGGAGGGCGCGTAGCCGAGGAGCTCTTCCTGCACCACATGACCACCGGCGCGGGCAACGATATCGAGCGCGCCACTCATATCGCCCGCGATATGGTGTGCGAATTCGGCATGTCGAACCTCGGTCCCCTGGCCTTTGGCAAGAACCAGCAGGAGATTTTCCTGGGACGCGACATCGCCACCCAACGTGATTTTAGTGAAGACACAGCAATCAAAATAGACCAGGAAGTTAAAACCTTTGTAACTACGGGCTACGAACGGGCCAAGAATATTCTGACCGGCAACCGCGACGTGCTGGTCCGAATCGCCGAAGCTCTGCTCGAGCGCGAAGTTCTGGACGCCGGCGAAATGAAGCTCCTGATCGAAGGCAAACCGCTGCCGGAATTCGTGCGCGTGAAGCCCTTACCTCCCGCTCCCGAAACCGTGCAGGTGCTCAAGCCGCAGCCCACGACGCCATCGATGCCGCGCCCACAACCGGCCTGAGGACGGGAGGATCGGAAACTGGAAATTGGAAACTGGAAAATCGAAATTGGAAACTCGAAATTTGGCCGGTACTTCCAGTTTCGAGATTTCAATTGCCACTTCCGAATTTCGGTTTTCCAGTTTCCAATTTCCAGTTGCTGAATCCCCGTTTGAGCTTCTAGTTTCCAATTTCAAGTTTCCCCTTCCGCCTTCGCCCCTTCTTTTCCTGCGCAAATCTCTGCCCACCGAACTATACTCTTGGGAATCTCGCCGGCTGTTGAAACCGATTGCGGAGGCTCAGGATGAGTACGTTCATGGCGGAGCTTGTAGGCACAATGCTGTTGATCGTTCTGGGTGATGGAGTTGTTGCCGCGGTGGTCCTGAATAAAACCAAAGCTCAAAACTCGGGTTGGATGGTGATTACCACGGGGTGGGCGCTGGCGGTGGCGATGCCGGTATATGCGGTAGGGCGCATTAGCGGCGCGCACCTGAATCCTGCCATTACGCTGGGCTTGGCGATTACCGGCAAGTTCGCCTGGGGCTCTGTTGCCAGTTACCTCGCCGCGCAGTTTCTGGGAGCTTTTCTCGGCGCCGTCGTCGTATGGCTTGCCTATCTCGGACATTGGCCCGCCACGGAAGATCGCAGCGCGAAACTCGCAGTTTTCTCCACTGCGCCGGCCATTCGTAACTTGCCCATGAACTTGGTCACCGAAATCATTGGAACGTTTGTCCTGATGTTCGGCGTGCTCGCCATCGGGGCCAACTCCGCTCCCACACAAAGCGGCCTCACTCCGCTCCTGGTGGGCTTTCTCGTTTGGTCGATAGGATTGTCGCTTGGAGCGCCCACCGGTTACGCCATCAATCCCGCGCGTGATCTGGGACCGCGAATTGCTCATGCGCTTCTGCCCATTGCCGGAAAGGGCGGCTCCGACTGGAGCTATTCCTGGGTGCCGATTGTGGGACCCGTCATCGGCGGCCTTCTCGGGGCGGTTGCCTACGTGCGGATTTTCGGAGTGTGATGCATGATCCTCCGCCCTGAATTCCGCGTTGAGATCGATGGCCGCAAGATCATGATAGGCGCCCGCACACTCGTGATGGGCGTGCTGAACGTCACTCCCGATTCGTTTTCTGACGGTGGACGCTACTTCGACACGGAACGCGCCGTTCAACATGGACTGGAACTCGCCCGCCAGGGAGCTGACTGGATTGACGTGGGCGGTGAGTCCACGCGGCCAGGCGCACGGCCGGTGACAGCCGACGAAGAACTCCGGCGTCTCCTGCCCGTCATCCGCGCGCTGCGGCGCAAGCTGCCTCGAGTCCCGATCTCCATTGACACCACCAAAGCGCAGGTTGCCGAGTCGGCTCTCGACAGCGGTGCGAACATATTGAACGATGTCAGCGGACTGCGTTTTGATCCCCGCCTCGCGGAGGTTGCGTGTCAATCCGGTGTGCCGCTCATCCTGATGTACTCGCGCCACAGCCCGGAAACAATGCAACGCAAGCCTTTCGTGCGCGACATCTGGCGCACGCTCACAAACGGACTTGAATCATCGATTCGCCGCGCGCTAGCCGCCGGAGTTGCGCGCACGCAGCTCATCCTCGATCCCGGCCTCGGCTTCGGGAAGTCGCGCCGCCAGAACTTCGAGATTCTCGCCGGCCTCCGCAGACTTCAGCGCTTCCACCTTCCCCTTCTCATTGGCGCCTCGCGCAAATCGTTCGTGCAAGCCATCGTGGCTGGGGAAGGGCTCGATCCGTCGCGAGTGCCTCGTCCCGGTCTTCGCTATTGGCGCATCGCCAGGTCGCATAACAATCCTTCGAAATCCCGCTGCGAAGCCAACAAAGAGAACACGTCGCTCCTCACGACGGGCGACGCCGCCACAGTGGTCGCTGCGATTCTGAATGGTGCGCACATCGTTCGCGTGCACGACCCGCGCGCGATCGTCCCTGCCGTCCGCGTTGCCGACGCCTTGCTCGCAGCCATTCATTAGCGGCCATACCTCAACTTTCCGTCCGTGCCGATGCTCGAGTATCATGCGGATATGCGCATGGCGCGATGGTCTCGGCTCTCGCGAATTGTCATGATATTTGCGGCGCTCGTGCTGCAGGCACGAGAGGCGGCAGCGAGCCCGCAGCAAACACCGTCGGCACCCGCGGGAGGACCTCCGCCCGTCATCGTCATTTCCGTCGACACCCTGCGCGCCGACCATCTGAGTTGCTACGGTTACTCGCGCCTCGAGACTCCACACCTTGACTCGCTCGCGCACGGCGGCACGCTTTTCGAGGAGATCAGCAGTCAGGCGCCGATCACGTTGCCCTCGCACGTGTCGCTCTTTACCTCCACCTACCCCTTTGCGAATGGCGTTCGTGAGAATGCCGAGATCCTGGCGCCTGGAGCCACGACGCTCGCGACCGTTCTCGCCGCTCATGGATACAGCACCGCGGCTTTTATCGGAGGTTTCTCTCTCGATCGCCGCTACGGCTTGGCACAGGGATTTGAAACCTACGACAGTCCCTTCGACTCGCGCGTTATCAAAGGCGCTCTCGACCTGAAGCGGCCCGCACCTCAAGTGCTGAGTGCCGCGGAACGTTGGCTTGAGAAGAATTCCGGCCACCCCGTCATGCTCTTCGTCCATCTGTTCGATCTTCACCAGCCCTTCGACGCGCCCGCCGTCTACCGCGCCCGCGCCCAGCAGAGCGAGTACGACCAGGAACTGGCGTACGTGGATGACTCGCTGGGAGGCTTCTTCGAGACCCTCGCGAAGTCGGGGTTGGACCGCCGCGCGCTGATCGTGCTGTTTTCCGATCACGGTGAAAGCCTGGGGGAGCACGGCGAAAACACGCACGGGTATTTCATTTATCGCAGCACCTTGCACGTCCCACTCATCTTCCATTGGCCGCAGAGGATAGAAACGGGAAACTCGAAGCTGGAAACTGGAAAGTCGGCGCAAGTTTCGAGCTTCCAGTTTCGGGTTTCCGATCCTGCCGGGCTGATCGACGTGGCTCCCACGATCTTGAGCTTTCTGGGAATTCCAGCTCCCGCGAGCTTTTGCGGTCACAGCCTTTTGGACCTCGCCAAGGGCGACAATACCCCGCCGCGCGACGTGTATAGTGAAAGCTTCTACGCGCACGACAAATTTGGCTGGGCCGGACTGCGCAGCCTGCGCCAGGGAGACTACAAATACATCGACGCTCCGCGCCCCGAGCTTTATGACTTGAAGCGCGATCCCGCTGAACTGCAAAATCTGTTGCCGGCGCAAACGGCGATGGCGACTTCTCTCCGTGAACGATTGGCGGCGTTCGTGGCGACTTTCCACTCCGCGCCAGACTCGCGCAGTCAAAGGTCTGTTCCCGTCGCTCCGGAAGCTGCCGAGAGTTTGCGCTCGCTCGGCTACCTGGAGATCACCTCGCCCCAAGCCGCCCTCAACAAGTCCGGCATTGATCCCAAGAACCGTGTCTTTGAGTACAAGCGTTATCTGCTCGCGGAGCATCTTGGCCGCACCGGAAAGACGGAGGAGGCGATCGCGGAATATCGGGCCATCCTTGCCGACGACCCGCGCAATCTTCCGGCCTCTATCGATCTGACCCGCTTGGATGTTGAGTTGCATCGCTACTTGGACGGCGCGAATCGACTCCAGGCAGCGCTCGCGCTGGATCCGCACAATATCGAGGCGGCGGAAATGCTCGGTGACATCTGGCTGACTGTTGGCGATTCCGGGCGCGCCGCAGCGGAGTTTCAACATCTGCTCACCTTCGCGCCAAACGACTACGAGGCTCACTTCGGATTGGCGCTCCTTGCCACCCGCCGGCACGATACCGCTGAGGCCACCGCGCACTTTCGCGCCGCCCTCGCCACGAACCCACTTTCCGCCGAGGCGCATTACCAACTGGGCCTGATCCTGGAAGCGCAACACCAGAAGGATGATGCGGTGCACGAGTTCGAAGCGGCACTCCAAAATGATCCCCAGTTCCGAGATGCGCGCCGTGAGCTTTCCCGGCTGACCTCGCCGGGCCAGTGATCGTCGCCCCACTTCAGCACGGGGGAATCCCCAGCCCAGGAGTTCATCCGGACTTTCGGTTACTGCCATTGGGGAAATCCGGACGAGTAGAGGGCTGGGCGCTACGCTTCCCTCGTTCGCGAAGCTTCTTCTCAGAAGCCAGAAGGTAACTGCCGTCAAGAAGGTCGCGAATTTCCTCCCAGTTGAGCTGGGCCGCGTGCACGCGCAAGGTGACCCAGCCATGTTTCCCTGCGTACGGCGTGAGGAAAAAGCGGGGATCTTTCAGAAATACGCCTTGCACCAGCTTTCCCACTTTCAGCGCGATTCCAAGCTCGCCCTTATACTCCTCAAGTACGCCGAAGGTCTTTCCAGCGATCTGGAACGTGGGATGGCCAAACGTCACGGTCTCGGTTGCTCCAGGGAATTTCCGACAGATCCTCCGCAGCTTCCCAAGGATCGTATTCGCGGATGGTTTGCGCATAAGAGGTCACCGTTCAGTCCGACATATTAACTCATTTATTTTCAGTGATCTGACTTTGCCCGACTTTTTCGCAAACTACGCGTAACTCTTTATTTTTTCATGAACATAGCCGCTTCGAGACCGGTTTCGCTAAAAAAGCGTCCGCAACGACCGTACTACAGATAACTGATTGTATCTCAACAACTTGGATTTCTGACTTCCCCCCGGTTTTGCCCCCCGCTCTACCCGTAACAGTACGTCTTTTCTTCAACATATTCGCTTTCGAAGAGGAACAATCGGCGCGTGGCTCGCGGCGAGGGGTCAGTCGGCGATTCCTGGCAAAAAGCCAATACTGGGCAGCCGACGCCACGCCTGCCAAGTTCACCCTGCTGTCTGCTCTGCGTCCGCAGATCGTGCTGCCGGAGTGCGTAATCCGTCTCCGTCTTATGTCTTTTTGCGCTTGCGCTTTTTCGAAGGCGGCGCGGGATCCGGCGCCGGAGTTGGGGCGGTCGAAGTACCCGCCAGCGCCTGCAATATCGCTGCACCAATGGGGCTTCCCCACCCGCTGCACGCGTCCCACCCCGGCCCCGCACTGTAACTGCCATTATTGCCGGAGGTGATGTCGTGGAATGTCCCGGCCTGGGCGGCGAGTTGCTGGTAGAGGGTGGGATTGAGATAACCGACCGAAGTCTTGAGTTGGGAGTTAAAGCGCGCGATCAAGCCCGCCCACAGCGGAGCGACGGCGCTGGTGCCTCCCACCACAATATTGCTGCCGTCTACCTCCACTTGATAGCCCGTGTTAGGGTCGGCGTCGCCGGCAACATCCGGCAACCCCCGCCCCACAAAGCTCCCGGGATTGACGGAGGGAGGCACGTTGGCGCCCGCCTGCCAGGTGGGAAGAGGGAAGGTGGCGCTAATGCCGCCGCCGGTGGCTCCGTCGCTGGGAAGATCGTTCCACACGACCTCGCCGGCAATTGTGCTGCCACTCCCGGTAAGGTGCGTGCCGCCGCAGGCTATGGCATAGGGGCTCGACGCGGGGAAGTCAACGTGTTGAAGACCGTCGGTCACGCCGTCGGTAGAGCCATTGTCACCGGCCGCGATGCAGACCGAGACGCCGACCGCCGAGGCCGCCTCGAGGGCGCGGTTATAGGACTGCAAGGACTGAGCCGTCCAAGTGGATTCCGCGCCGCCCCAACTAATAGAAATCACCGAAGGGTTGTTCGTCTTATCGCCCACCGCCTGGTTGATGGCGTCCAGAAAGCCCGCGTCGGTGTTGGGAGCGAAATAGACCACGATTTTCGCCGCCGGCGCCACCGCTCCGGCCACTTCGATGTCCAGCATCACCTCGGTGTCGGGGCCGCTGGTGCTGCCCGTAGGCGTATTCTGGGCACCGTCGACGGATACGGCCGAGACGCTGGGCACAGGGAAAATTCCGAGGGCAGTGAAATAGGAATTCAGGTCGGATTGAGTGTAGCCGCCGCCCAGTTCGATAATGCCGATCGTCTGGCCCTGTCCGTTCGCGGCAGTGGGGAAATCGTAGAGTTGCGCCACCTGGACGGGCGTGTATGAAACCGATGTGCCCGCCTTGGCCGTGACGTGAGGCTGGGCGTTCCTCGGAATGTTGGGCCCAATACGAAAGTGCGGCCGGGCATGCGGCCGGTTGTCAAGGCCGTGAACCGAAACGATCACACCTTGCAAATCCGCCGGAACGTAAATGGCGCCGGTGCGCCCACGGTACGACCCAAGGGGACCCTGATAGTGCGCCAGATCCACTTGAAAGGCCTCGTTGAAGGCGGCGGCGGTGCCGGAAAGCACGACGGTGCGCGCGCCTAGGTTCACGCTGGAGATTTTCAGGCCGTGGACACGTGCAAATGCCCGCACTTGCTCCACGTCCTTGGGATCGGCCCCGTAAAGCGTCTCATACCGGGCACGAGTCAGGCGCTCCCCGCTGGCAATCAAATCTTCCAAGGACTTCACTTTTTTGCCGGTGCGCTGGCGCAGGACCGCAGTCACTTGCACGGATTCTTTGGGATCGCATCGACGCGACTTGGTCGCGCCCGGGAGCGGCGCGCGTTCGCTACCGGGTATGGGTACAAATCGTTTCGGTGCCATATACGCTCCTTTAATCGTGCCTATTGTCTCACTCGCCGCTACCCCGTGCAAATGCTGGTTTGGAGCGACGAGGGTTGGCGCGCCAATAGCTTTACAACACGGGCTTGTGTTAACATTTTCTCTGCGTTATCTTCATTCTCGCGCAACCTTATACCCCGGCTCGGAGCGGGTTGCCATCGGGAGCAATGCCACAAGTTGAAAGGACGGCTTTCTTATGTCAGGCCATTCTAAATGGGCAACCATTAAGCACAAGAAGGGTGCGGCGGACGCGCGCCGCGGCAAAATCTTCACCAAGATTATCAAGGAAATCAGCGTAGCAGCCCGCATCAGTGGAGGCGATCCGGATTCCAATCCCCGCCTGCGCACGGCGATCGCAGCGGCCAAGGCCGAGAACATGCCGGCGGATAATATCAAGCGCGCCATCCAGAAAGGCACCGGCGAATTGCCCGGCACTATCATCGAGGAAGCAGTGTACGAAGCTTATGGGCCCGGCGGGGTCGCGATGATGGTGGAAGTCACTACCGACAACAAGAACCGCACGACCTCCGAGATCCGCCATATCTTTGCCAAGCATGGGGGGGCGTTTGGCGCTTCCGTGGCGTGGATCTTCCAAAAGAAGGGTTATGTGGTCGTCGAGAAGAGCAAGGCGGACGAGGAAAAGTTGCTGGAGATCATCACCGAGGCCGGCGCCGACGACATGACCGACGATGGCAGCAACTGGGAAATCCTCTCTGCGCCGGAGAACTTCCAGAGTGTGGTGGACCGTCTGAAGGCTGCACAGATCACTCCGGCGGCCGCGGAAGTTTCCATGGTGCCGCAGAACTACGTCAAGCTGACGGGCAAGCAAGCGGACCAGATGCTGCGACTGATGGAAGAACTGGAAGACCACGAAGACGTGTCGCACGTTCACGCCAACTTCGATATCGAAGAGGCGGAACTGCAAGCGCTCACGCAGGAAAAGTAGCGGGCGCCAAAGCTTCCTCGTAGCCGGGAAGAATCGAGCGCCGCTATAAGTTTTGACGAGGGGCTTCGACCCTTTCTGCTTGTTGAGATATTTTTGCTGGAAGGTCCCTGCCCCTACGATTCGTCCACGGCTCATGAGGGCGTTCCCCTGGGGGGAACTTGGAAGCAGGGGTCATCAGGAGGTAGTCTCGCCATCGCGCCTTGCTTCAAGATTCGTCAATTGAACACCCGATGGTGGGCGGCAAGTTTCCTGGCGCTTCTCTCGGGGGTTTACACTCTTCCCGCGCAGATTGACCCTTCCCTCCCCCGGTTCGCCTTCAGCAAAACGCTAAAGGGCAGCTCCCCCGAGTACATGACGTTGAATATTGACGCTAAGGGCGCAGGCACCTACGATTCGCACAAATTGGAGGACCCCCCGGCTCCTCGCCCGGTCCAGCTTTCGGCAGGCACCACCGCACAAATCTTCGCTCTCGCACAATCCCTGGATGACTTCCGCTCCCTCAACCTCGAGAGCCGCCACAAAGTGGCAAACATGGGGCTGAAAACTCTGACCTACGAAGCCGGCAATGAAACCAACCGGGTGCAGTATAACTACACGGAGAACCGTACGGCCCAACAGCTCACCGAACTTTGCGAGAAAATTGGTAATGTTGAAGAACGCATTGGCGAGCTTGAATATGATATGAAATATGACCACCTGAGCGTGCCGCAGGTTTTGCGCGAGATCCAGGTCGACATGGACGAGCAAAACCTTGCGGAGCCGGCGCTGATGATTCCCACGCTGGAAAGAATCTCGGCCAACAGTCACCTTTTGCATCTGGCGCAAGCTCGCGCCCAGGAAATTATGGAGCGAATTCAGGCGAACAAGTAGCGTTTGCTGGGCCCTAGCGAGCGTGATCCAGGAGCACCAATGTTTGCCCCGACGAAATCCTGGTTAGCACGCTTAAGACAGATGGCGGGAAGAATCGTGCTGCGCGTGTTTGCGCCGCAGTTCGAAGGGCGGGATCGCCAAAGGCCGACTACAGCGTAAGATCCATTCCTTCAAACGCGGCGCGGGTGGGGGGGAAACGTGCCTGAGCGCGTTCCTGTAAGGCCTCGATGGCTTGGTCGTCGCTGTCGGGGTCATGGTGAAAAAGGATCAGCTCCTTGACGCCGCTTTCCCGACAAACGGCCACGCCTTCCTCCCAGGAACTGTGACCCCAGCCCTTTTTATCAGCCTCGAGTTGAGATCGCTCGTACTGTGAATCGAAGATCAGGATCTCGGCCCCGCGGCAAATCTCGCGCAGGGTACGGTCGCACTGGGGATCTCCCGGCTCGGTATCGGTGGCGAAAACAACCGCCTTCCCATTGTTTTCGATGCGGAAACACAAGCACCCCTGAGGATGATTAGCGCGGGCAGGGGTAATACGAAAGTCGTCCAAGGAGAACGGCTCGGTGGCGATTTCCGTATAGCATCGCTTCGCGCGCATAGCGGTCATATCCACGGGGAAATAAGGCTGGGTCATTTGCCCACCCAACGTATCTTCGAGCGGGGCTTCTAAAGGCCGGGAGGCGAAAATGTGAAATTGATTGGCCTCATTATAGAGTGGAATGAAAAACGGCAGGCCCTGGATGTGGTCCCAGTGGAAATGGGTAATCAAGATGTTGGCGCGGATGGGCCGGTCCCCATACTCTTTCATCAACGCCTTACCTAGCATTCTCAAACCACTACCACAATCAGCGATGAGCAGGGAGCCTGCGTCCGAACGAAACTCCAGGCAGGGGGTATTTCCACCGTACTTTAAGTTCTCGGGTTGCGGAGTGGGAGTCGAACCTCGCACTCCCCAGAACCTCAGCCGCATAGACAATCCTTGTGTCAATCGACAAAGGCCAGAGCAGTTCAAAGCTATACCAGATTCCGCGCGCTACTCCAAGAGGAAAGTTCCGGGAATTGAGCAGACCGGGCACAAATGTCCGCTAAATGGCCCAGTCCGTACTCAGGTTGGGATCGTCTCAACTCGCGAGCAGGCGTGACGAGGAAGCAGGGCTAGGAGTTTGGTGCCGAAACAGGATTTTAACAGCTTCTCGCCAAGTGTCATTTATTCCAATAAGAATGACCTCGATATTGCGATCAAAGTAGCCAAGAAGTTTCTCGGTGGTCGAGTGGAAGCGAAAGGCGGGTGAAACCAGATAAAGCAGAGGAGGCGCAGCGGAAAGCTCGCAGCCCGGGAAGTATCCATATTCTTGAAACTGATTGCGCTTCTGAAGCCAATTCACGCGTAGCCAGTAATCCAATCCCTGGGGCGGAAGGTTGATTTCCTCGTGTACCTTCAGTTCCACCACCGCCAGCCGACCTCCGCGCGTTATGGTCAGGAGATCGATGACCCCGCGATCGGTTCCCGAAAATGCCGGGACCTGCGGATAAACATACGGGGGCGAAAGTGCCGGATCGAGGCGGGTGATATCCTGGAAGAGCAGGCTCTCCAACCAGCGTTCGGACTGAAGCCGGTAATACTCGTGTTGAGGGTCCGGGCTACCGGCCCGCCGAATCCTTCGAACGTCGAAGAGAAAACTTCGGAACTCATCCAGGGACGATTCATCCAAGCGGCGAACGCTGCCCTCCAACCCAAAGAAGGTGCGCGGCGCCAATTGGCCCTCGATGCGGGCCACTTCCAAACCCGCGATGCGCAGAGAGGAGAACGTCCCGGAAGAGTCGGGAACGATATCGATTTCCGCGCTTTGGCCGCCCAACATTTCGTTGAGCAGGCTGGTGTGACTCTCCTTGAGTAACTCCGCCTGGCGGCGGGCCGCGAGGCGAGTCTCAACATTGCCGTAGTCTTTCAGCTCCACCCCAGTGGCCGAGGCTTCGCCAGCGCGCCATTCATAGATCTCCAAGTTCAAGGCGCGGGGATTAAGATATGCGGCGCGATGGGCAATTACGCTGACGGCAGAGGGCGGCAGAAACAGCTTTAAATGCGTAATCGCCACTCGGTCTGACTGGCTTCGCAACCAATCCAACCAGATGAGGCCGAACCCCAGCACTCCGTCGGCGGCGGTTCCTTCCTCCTCGCTCAATGCCAAGAACGCCCAGGCGGACCGACCCTGCGTCGCCATCCCTCTCGTGTACCAGACGGAAAAAGAGTGCTCGCGGTCGGAGCGGTTACTGACCCGTTCGAATTTCCACCCGCGGTATTCGCGCTGGAAGAGGGCCATGACCTGTTGGCGGAAACTGGTGCGGCCATGGCCTCGGCCCACGATGGTCGGGGCGCGCAACTCGCGGAACTCGAGCGTTGTGGTTTCGCGGCCGCCGGGCTTGCGCACGAAGATCCCGAAGCGGTCTCGATCGCGGTATGCCAACTCCTCGACCCGCCGCGAGAACGACCGTCCTGAATTCCAAGCGCTAAATATCAGCTTGCCGAATTCAACGGTCAGCCGCCACTGCGCGGTGGAGAGGTCCATCAACTCCACCTGGTTTTCCACCAGGATGGGGTGACGGAGCCGTCCGAGCAACTCCTCGATCTCAGATTGGAGATGGCGATCTAATTCATGCTGCATCATCGGCAGATTACGCAGATTTCACAGATTAGGCAAGTTGAAGAAAAAGCGGCTGAACAAAAATCACTGGCAGAATCCAGAAGTACTGAATTCACTCACTCTCGAATCTGCGTAATCTGTGTAATCGGTGGATTATTTCCGTCCGCCTATTGGCTTCGGTGGGCGGGAACAGTAACATATCGAGGTTTCATCCTAATTAGCGGACCGGCTCGATAGATTCTCTCGCTACATCGGTTGATGCGAGCGTTCGGCCAGGTTAAGGAGGTCTTTTCATATGCGTTACCGGGAACTGGGTCGCACCGGATGGAAGGTTTCAGAAGTAAGTTTTGGCGCGTGGGCCATCGGCTCAGCGTGGGGCAGGGTTGATGACAATGAATCAATGGCCGCGCTGAATCGTGCCATCGACTTGGGCGTGAACTTCATTGATACCGCCGACGTTTATGGCGCGGGCCACAGCGAGCGGCTGGTCGCGCGGCTTAAGAAGGAGCGGCGCGAAACGATATACGTTGCCACCAAGGCGGGGCGGCGGCTCTCACCGCACACCGCGGACGGCTACAATCGGCAGAACTTGCGGACGTTCATCGAGGACAGCCTGCGAAACCTCGAAACCGATTGCCTGGATTTGCTGCAGCTCCACTGCCCGCCGATCGAAGTCTATTACCGCCCGGAGGTCTTCGGTGCGCTCGACGATCTGGCGAAGGAAGGCAAAATCCGCTATTACGGCGTGAGCGTGGAGAAAGTGGAAGAAGCCCTGAAAGCCATTGAGTTTCCCGGCGTTCAAACCATTCAGCTCATCTTCAACATGTTTCGCACGCGTCCGGCGGAATTGTTCTTCCCGGAAGCGCAGCGGCGGAGGGTGGGAATCCTGGCGCGCGTGCCGCTGGCGAGCGGGATGCTGGCGGGCAAGATGACCTCGCAATCGGCGTTCGAAGCCGACGACCACCGCAACTACAACCGCCACGGCGAGAAATTCGATGTGGGCGAGACTTTTTCCGGAGTTGATTTCGAGACCGCGTTGGCCGCTGTGGAAGAGTTGCGCGCGATCGTCCCGCCGGGCGCCACACTGGCGCAACTTGCGCTGCGATGGATCCTGATGTTTGAGGCCGTGACTTGCGCCATTCCCGGAGCCAAGCGGCCCTCGCAGGCGGAAGACAACGCCCGTGCCTCGGATTTGCCGCCGCTTACCGAAGTGCAGATGGCCAAGGCGCGGGAGGTCTACGACACATACATCCGCAAGCTCGTGCATCAACGCTGGTAGTTTTGCGGAGAACGAAAGCCACCCCTGAATCTACGCTCGGCGAGGAATCGTCTGCCCCGGAGCGTCACGGAGGATCCAATGGAAATCCGCAAGCAAGCTAAAAAGGCTGAGCACTTCCGCCAACTTCATCACGGGCCGCACATTCTGGTGCTCGTCAACGTCTGGGATGTGGCCTCTGCGCGCTTGGTGGAAGAGGCCGGGTCCCCCGCCGTTGCCACGTCCAGCGCGGCTGTCGCAAATTCCTGGGGATATCCTGACGGCCAACGCATCAGCCGGACTGATATGTTGAGCGTGGTTGAGCGTATCGCGCGGCACGTTCAACTTCCGGTGAGCGCAGACCTCGAAGCCGGCTATGGTCCCACGGACGAGGCCGCGGCCGAGTTAGCTTTCGCCATGATTTCCGCGGGGGCGGTGGGCCTAAATTTTGAAGACGGCACCGGAGATGCTCAGAATCCCCTTCTTCCGGTGGAGCAGCAGGTGGAAAGAATCAAGCGTATTCGCGACGTGGCCAACGCCATTCGAGTGCCCGTGGTGATCAATGCGCGCACCGATGTATTTCTGGCGGAGGTGGGCGAACCCGAGACGCGATTCGAGCACGCGGTGAACCGCGCTAACGCCTATCGCCACGCAGGAGCGGATTCCCTATTCGTTCCCGGCGTCGTCAATGGCGAAGTCATCGGCCGCTTGGTGAAAGCCGTAGAAGGGCCGCTCAACATTCTTGCCGGACCGGGAGCCCCTTCCGTTGCAGAGTTGGAGCGCTTGGGCGTCGCGCGACTCAGTTTCGGCTCAGGACCTTTCCGGACCGTGATGGGATGGTTTCGCAAGTTCTTACGCGAGGTGCGCGACCCGGCCGGGCTGGCTACGCTCACCGGTGACGCCATCCCTTACCGCGAAATGAATGACCTGTTCGAGGAGTGAGCCGATGTCCTTGTCGTTTCGCAAGAATTTCCAGCTACGCTTCCGGCGCGTGGTCAAGAATCTGTTCGTTCTTCGCGTCCCAGAAAAGCTTCCTACCCTGCCAATATGAATGTGCAGCCATGATGCAGGCCACTGAGTGGCTGAATCCATTTTGAACCGTGGCGTGAGGCTGCTGGCGGCTACGCAGGCATTCGAACCAATTGCTCATGTGGCGGGGATCCTCATCGCCCATGGCCATCGGCGGCAGGCCGGTGAATTCCGGCGACTCCAGGTACTCCGCTTTCCGCTGCTCATCGATTCGAGGATTGTCTTCGTGGTTGCCCTTCTCTTCCACGAGCTGGTAGCGCGGGCTTCCTTCGCCGCCGATGTTAAACAGCGTTGCCTGTTTGCCCATATAACGCGAGAAGCTCGGCGCGTCGTTGCCAAAGCTGGTCGAGAAGCTCACCAAAAAGCCTTTGGGATATTCGCACATGGCGACGAACGTGTCAGGATTCTGGCGGCCGTCGGGCCAGGCATAAATGCCGCCGTGGGCAAGGACCGATTTCGGGTAAGGGTCGTCCATAAACCAGTGGACCAGATCGATCCCGTGGCTCATCCACTGGTCGGCGATCCCGCTGGAAAAATCCTTATACAAGCGGAACTCGAAGTAGAGTTGCGGGTCGAAGGGCTGGTACGGTTTGGTCATCAGCCAGGCGCGCCAGTCAGTGTCCTCCTCGCGAATCAACTTAACTTGCGGCCGTCCCCGCCAGCGCGGCCCATGGTAATTCCACTCAATTTCGATCTTGCTGACGTCGCCCAGCACACCCTTCTGCACCAAGTCGTGCGCCACGTTGGGAAAAACTTCACTCCGATGCTGCGTTCCCACCTGCACAATGAGTTTGCGCTCGATCACGGCATCGCGCGCGGCCTTAACTTCCTCCAAAACATTCCCCATGGGCTTTTCCACGTAGGCGTCCTTGCCAGACTCCGCCGTGAGCTTCAGTAACGGCGAGTGCGCGTGCTCGGGGGCGGCAATCAGCACGGCATCAACGTCCTTGAGCGCCAGCAATTCCTGCGGATGTTGGAAGCTGCGCGGCGCGCGGCCATAGTTCTTTTCCGCCCGTGTTGTGGCCCTCTCGCGATTCACCTTCCAAAGATCACAGACCGCAGTCATTTCTACGTTGTACTTGTCTTTGAGCGGGGCGATAATGCGTTGGAGTTCGCTGCCGCGATTGCCAATGCCGATCTGTCCGAGCGAGATGCGGTCATTCGCACCAAGAATCCGGTTGTAGGAAATTGCCGTGCTGGCGATTGTGGCGGCGCCGATCGCGGCGGTACTCCGATTCAAAAACGAGCGGCGCGTGATTTTTTCCGGTTCCTGGTGGTCCATGGTTCCTCCCCCTTGCGAAATTGTAGCGGCCTAGTTTAACACCCGACCGGCTCCGTCAATCCTTCACCGTGGGGTAGCCGGCGTCGGTCCAACCGCGCCAGCCACCGTCCATGGAGAATACATTGACATAACCCATCTTTTGCAGATTATCCGCCGCTAAAGCGGAGCGAAATCCCCCCCCGCAGTAAAGCACGATGGGAGTCGCCTTGCCCGGCACGGCGTTCTCAATGTCACGCTCGATGATGCCCTTGCACAGATGGATAGCGCCGGGCAAATGGCCTTTGGCCCATTCACTATCCTCCCGCACATCGATAAGGGTGAAGGCTTCCTTGGCGTCGATCCCTTGTTTGACTTCCTGTGAATTGGTTTCTTGAATGCGCGTTTTGGCGTCGTCTACGAGCTTCAGGAATTCCGGGGCATGTTTCATC
>CAZCVY010000029.1:0-47467 GCA_964501985.1 uncultured Acidobacteriota bacterium
GCGGCAAGAGCAGATAGCAGTGAGCAATCAGCCCGCGCCTTAGCTGATAGCTGACCGCTGAAAGCTGATCGATTCAACCGGAGAGATTGATGGCTGACGAGCACAGCGGGACTCCTCCCAAGGAAACGCCGATTGAAGCTCCTTCCAAGAAGGGGCTTACCGCGGTCCTGGATGAGGTTCGCGAGACCACCGAAGTCCTGAAAAACAAGGCTAAGGAAGACCTCGAAAGCCTTAAGCAGCCGGAAAAGACAGCTGTCTTCAAATCGATCTTCCGGGTCAAGCACGACGATAGTTCCCGCAGCCGCGCTTTGGGCGTACTTTCCAACGTTTTCCTGCACCTGCACCCCTCCAAGATCAATCGCGACTCGGTGCGTTACAGCTATACGTGGGGCATGGGCGGCATCACCTTCTACTTGTTCCTTGTCCTCACTCTCACCGGCGTGCTGCTGATGTACTACTACCATCCGACCAAGGGACAGGCGTACCGCGACATTGTTTATCTGATGAGCGACGTGCCCTTCGGCTCGCTGCTGCGCAATATGCATCGGTGGGCGGCGCACTTGATGGTTATTACCGTGTGGCTGCATATGTTCCGCGTCTTCCTGACGGGTTCGTATAAGAAGCCGCGCGAGTTTAATTGGTGCGTGGGCGTGATCCTGCTGGTCCTAACACTGCTGCTCTCTTTCACTGGTTACCTGCTGCCGGACGACCAATTGGGTTTCTGGGCAGTGACGGTCGGCACGAACATGGCGCGAGCGACGCCGCTGCTGGGGCACGAAGGCCCCTTCGGAGCGCAACTCGGCATGACGCCCTACAACGATGTGCGCTTCGCGCTGCTCGGCGGTTCGATTGTGGACGCCAACGCGCTGCTGCGCGCCTACATCTGGCATTGCATTGCTATTCCGCTGATTGGGAGCGTTTTCATGGTCGTGCACTTCTGGCGGGTGCGCAAAGACGGTGGAATCTCCGGCCCCGCCCCCGTCGTGCTGGAGCAGGAAGCGCTAAAGGCAAAAGTGCTGCCGTACGTGATTCCGCAGCATACGGAGTGAGAATCTGCCGTCAGCTTTCAGCTATCAGCCATCAGCTAGGGCGATATGTGCTAGCTGGTAGCCGGTCGCTGAAAGCTGGTAGCTGAAAGCTGATAGCTGAAAAATGGACTGGCATCAACTCTGGGATATAACCTCCACTCCCGACAACGTCCCGATTGTGGCGCTGATTGCCTTGGTGCCTTTCTATACGTGGTACGGGATTCGGCAGGCGCTGGCCAATGACCGGCTGATTGCGCAATTGGAAGCCGACCCGGCACTCGCCAAGACGCATCATCGCAAGACGCTTCCGTGGAAGCCGGGTTGGGCAAAGGAACTTCCGGTTTGGCCCTTCCTGCTGCGCATTGAGTTCCTGGCTGCCATCATTGTGACCGTCATCCTGATGGTGTGGGCCATCACGCTGAACGCGCCGCTGGAAGAACTTTCCAATCCCAACCTGACGATGAATCCGGCCAAAGCTCCGTGGTACTTCCTGGGGCTGCAAGAAATGCTGGTGTACTTCGATCCCTGGATGGCAGGCGTGGTGATGCCTTCGCTGATCATCGTGGGCTTGCTGGTGATTCCCTATATCGACGCGAACCCGCTGGGTTCTGGGTACTACACCTGGAAGCAGCGGCGATTCGCCATCGGCACGTTCTGCTTCGGATTCATGCTGCTGTGGCTGCTGATGGTGGTGATCGGTACCTTCATCCGCGGCCCGGGTTGGATGTGGTTCTGGCCGGGACAAACGTGGGACCCCAACCGCCAGGTGTTCGAGGTGAACCGCGACTTGCCCGATATGTTCTTTATCACCTCCGCTTGGGGAAAGACCGTCTTTGGCGCGGTGGTGATGGGAATCTACTTTGGCGTCGCGGGCGTGGTCGTCCACAAACTCTTCACGTGGACCGATCTCAACAAGAAGATTTACCAGAAGATGACTTTTTTGCAGTACATGACGATGCAGGTGTTTTTGACGATCATGTTGTTGCTGCCGATCAAAATACTTATTCGGCATTTGCTGAGAATCAAGTACATCTGGGTAACGCCGTGGTTCAATCTGTAAAAGGCAGTGACAAGTGACGAGTGGCAAGTGACAAGCACGCGGGCAAGGGCTTTGATCAACCCGAGGAACCTGACAACCCATCAGCCTGTTTGTCACTCGTCACTTGTCGCTTGTCACCGCCCTTTGGGGGTTCAGGTTGCCTGAGGAAAAAGATCCGGTCATCTCAACATCGCTTGCCACACTCCTCGTGCTTTCGTCCGTGTTCCTGATGTTGACGCTGGTGTGGGCGCTCTACAATGAGTTTTTCGGCCTGCGCCCGTGGAAGAACTACCAGCGCGAATTTGCCCGCCGCTACCACTCTTTCCTGCTGAAGCAAATTCCCAAGCAAAGGGCCGCGGAAAAAGAAATCCTGGCGTCGCCGGAGTACCAGCAGCTTGACCAGCAGGTCAAGACCATGGAACAAGAAACGAAGGCCAAATCGGAGGAAGCGGACAAGCAGATTGCCATCCTGGACGCCCGCTTCTCCGCCCTCACCGAGACTTTTACCACGGCGCGCGCGTATGTGGCCGAACAGGTCTACGCCATCGAGCACACCTCGCTGAGCGGCAAGGCTTCGATTCAAAAGAGTCTGGCCAAATACGAAGCCGGGCCGTTCGAGCTTTCCCTGCCTTCGCTTCCCGATGGGGAGCGTAAGAAAGGCACCTACACGTTCGAGCAATTGCAGGACGAATTCAACCGCGTCCAGCTCGACAAAGCGAAAATGCTGGAAGAGAAGTCCGCGCTCCTGCGGCCAGTTTCCGAGCTGCGCAAGAAACGCGATTCGTACGTCGTCGACCACCTCAACGGTCTGACCGCTGACCAGTTGAGCGGGCTGCTGAAGAAGTCCGAAGACGCGCCGGTGGACATCCGGCAGATCAACAATCCCGATGCTGCCGTGGTGGACCGCTGCGAGTCCTGCCACGCCGGCATTCGCGAACCGGTGGTTATCACCGCGAAAGATATGGGCGGCAAGGAAGTCTTCGTGAGCCACCCGGAACCCGAGCTGCTGCAGTTGCACGATCCGGAAAAATTCGGCTGTTCGCCCTGTCACGGCGGCAACGGCATGCAGGTGGAGAGCGTTGAAACCGCGCACGGCAATTATGAGCACTGGCTGTGGCCGCTCCACCCCAAGGCCAACGTCGAGGCCGGATGCCAGCAGTGCCACGCCCTGGATATGGTGGTGGATCATGCCCCGGTGCTGAGCTACGGCAAGGATCTCTTCCAATATCGCGGCTGCGTGGGCTGTCACCGCTTCCAAAATTACGATCGCGAGCCGGAAGAAATTGCGGCGGTGCAGCAGGAAGAATTGCAGCTTGAAACGCAGCGCCACGACGCCCAGCGCGACATCCAGCGCGACATTCAGATGGGCGACACGGCCGCCGACAACGAAACGGCGCGGATGTACTACACGCAAGCCGACAAGCTGCGCGTTTCCATCAGCGACGTCGATGGCCGCCTGGAGCAGCTCGACCGGCGCTCCAAAGATCTGCTGCGAGACACCAAGAAAGTTGGCCCCGACCTCAAGGAAGTCCGCGTAAAGATTCATCCCGACTGGATCCCCGTTTGGATTACCAATCCGCACGCCTGGCGGCCCGGCACCCGCATGCCGCGATTCAGGTTGGCAGACAACGAAGTGAAAGCGGTTGCCGCCTTCGTTTGGCAGAGCGGGATTGACGGCACGCTGCCCCATCAGGACCCGGGCGACCCGGTGAAGGGCAAGGAAAGCTTTGAAACTCGCGGCTGCCTGGGCTGCCACTCGCTCGACGAATCCAATCCCGGCTTCGCCGCCAATCTCTCGCGCGTAGGCGAAAAGGACAATTACGATTACCTGGTGCGCTGGATTCACAATCCCCGCGAACGCACGCGACCCTACTGCCCATTCGAGAAACGCGACCTGACGGAAGAAGACTACAAGCGCCACAATTTGCCTTTTGTGTTTGACTTCGACCACAGCAAGTGCCCGAATGACGGTCACGAACTCCAGGTGGAGCAGGAAACCATCATGCCCAACCTGCGGCTTTCGTGGGACGAGGCTCGCGATATCGCCAGCTACCTGCTGACGCTGAAGAAACAGGATCCGTCGTCGTACGCGCAGGCCAGTTACTTGAACGATCCCAGCCTGAAAGCGCAGGGACACGCCTTGGTGCAGCGATACGGTTGCGCCGGCTGCCACGAGATCCCGGGAATGGAAGATGAAGGCCGCATCGGCACGGAGCTGACCAAGGAAGGCTCCAAGCCCATCGAGCAGATTGACTTTGCCCTGCTCACGGCCAAGGCGCGCGATGAGGGCTGGTACGACCATAAGGGATTCTTCGAGCACAAGCTCGAGAAGCCCGAGATCTACGATACCGGCCGCGACTGGAAAGACCGTGATCCCAATGAACGCCTGCGCATGCCGGACCTCGACATGAAGCCGCAGGAAATTTCCGCCCTCACCACCTTCCTGATGGGCGCAGTGGAGTCGCAGGTGCCGGCGCGTTACTGGGACACGCCGGAAGACCAGGGGCGCGACATCAAGGATGGCTGGTGGGTGGTTAAAAAATATAACTGCATGGGTTGCCACCAATTCACGGTGGGACAGTCGAGCCACCTGATGACTCTGGCACGCTACCAAACGCCGGAGTGGAAAGATCAGTTGCCGCCCAAACTCATGGGTGAGGGCGCGCGCGCCAATCCCGACTGGATGCTGAAATTCCTCGCCAACCCGGCGATGGACCCGAAGGACACGGATCGCAACGGCGTGCGGCCCTATTTGAAGGTCCGCATGCCGACCTTCTTCTTCTCGCCCATCGAGGTGCGTAAGCTGGTGCGATTCTTCCAGGCGCTGGCCGGGCAGCCGATGCCCTACATCCCGCAGAAGCTCGATCCTTTGAGCGACCAGGAAATCGCCATGGCCCGAGCGCTATTCACCAGCAAAGCCGCGCCTTGCCTGAAGTGCCATGCCACGGGCGACCCCACGCACGACAAGTACGCCACGGCGCCGAACTTCTTACTGGCGCGCGACCGATTGAAGCCCGGATGGGCGCGGCGTTGGATGCTCGACCCCTCGATGATCAGCCCCGGCACCGCCATGCCTTCCGGTTTGTTCCGGCCGGTCGCTGACCACTACGTCTTTGCCGGTCCCACACCCGATATGTTTAAAAGCTACGACGGCGACTATCCGGAGCTCCTAGTGCGGTACATGTTTGAGATTACCCCGGCGGAACAGCAAAAATTGATGGGCTTGAGCGCCGGCATGCTGAAGACCTCAGAACTCAAAATGCAAAAGCCAAAGGGCAGAAGTCACGAGCCAGAAGTCAGAAGTCAGAATGCAAAGCCCGCTGGCCAGCTCGCTGCGAAAATGGAAACTCATCTCGGCCTCGAACGGTAAGATTAGTGGCATAAGGAGACAGAAGACAGGATAAAGGAGGCAGAAGTTGAACGTGAGAAATCGAAATCACGGGGCTTTTATTCTGACTTCCGACTTCTTGCTCCTGACTCCTAACACGAAAGGAAGGTTCCTCCTATGAACAAGCGAAATTGGATTTTGCTCTGTACTGCTGCGATGCTTCTCGCGCTGGTGGGTTGTAGCAAGAAAGAAGAGACCACCTCGGAAACGCCAACAGAAACCCCGGCGACCCCCGCCGCCACGCCGATCGATCAATCGACGGTGGGCTCGGTGACCGGCAAGGTCTCCTTCGACGGCGCGAAGCCCAAGCAGCAGCGAATTATGATGGACCAGGACCCGGTGTGCGTGCAGAAGCACAGCGGACCGGTTCTCGCCGAGGACGGCCAGGTGAATGACAACGGCGCCGTGCCCAACGTGTTCATCTACGTGAAAACGGGCGCTGAGAAATACACCTTTGCGCCTCCCTCGGACGCCGTCACGTTGGACCAGGACGGATGCATGTACAAGCCCCATGTGCTCGGCGTCATGGCGGGCCAGACGCTGAGCATCGTTTCCAGTGACGCCACCACGCACAACATCCACCCCATGCCCAAGGACAATCGCGAGTGGAACATGTCGCAAGCGCCGGGCGCCGCGCCCATTCAGCAAAAATTCGCGCGGCCGGAAATTATGGTCCCGGTAAAGTGCAACCAGCATCCCTGGATGCGCGCATGGATCGGCGTCACCTCCAACCCGTTCTTCGCCGTGTCGGCCAGCGACGGTACGTTCACCCTAAAGGGATTGCCACCGGGGGATTACACCATCGAAGCCTGGACCCCGACCTTCGGCACGCAGGATCAAAACGTGACCGTCGGCGCGAAAGAATCCAAGACCGTCGATTTCAAGTTCAAGGCATCCTAGCGAAGCTCGATGCGCAGCTTTAGAGTGCGGCAGCTTGCTGCCGCTTTGGCATGAACCAGCTTGCTGGTTGCAAACGACGTTTCGGGGTGAAATTTCCGCGAGCAAGCTCGCCGTAGGGAAAGCGGCAGCAAGCTGCCGCACTCAAAAGCGGGTTGCGCCCGCGGAGAGAGAATCGTAGCGCGGACCTGTTGTTTAGGTCCGCGGCTTTTTCCAAGACCATAGAGAACCGTAGGCTTCTTCTTAGCCATGGTGAAAGCGCCGCGGACCCACACAACGCGTCCGCGCTACCGTAGCAAAGTCATTGGGCGGGCCGCACGCGTGGGGCGCGCTGCCTGCGTAAATAAAAACGGGGAACGGACATAATGTCTCTTGCATTCGGGCTTTTTTTCCGCCACATTAGTCCTTTATCCCTTTCTCTTTAATTTAGGGCACCTCTTCTTCCAAAACTGAACTGGCAAAAGTAGGTCCGAGGTCTGGATTCGGCTTCAGATTTCGGGCGGCAAAACGGGTCCGAGTTCGCGGCGCGCAGTTGTAATAGGCAAGGATTGCACCACTCCGCGAATGGCGCCCCGCGTTCGGTTCGAGCTGATCGCTGAAAGCTGAGAGCTGACAGCTCAAGACATGACCTCGACGTTGGACACGAAAGGATGACTTATGGCGCTGGCGATTGCGCTGGTGGTGATCATCATCACCCTGCTTTCCGGCTATTTCTTCTTGGCGCACACTTGGTGGTTCCCGATTGATATTTCCACGCATGGTGCGGCGATTGACCACCAGTTCATGCTGACGCTGATTATCACCGGGATCATCTTTGTGGCGGCGCAATTCGCCTTGGCCTACGCGGTTTGGAAGTATCGCGACCCGAAGGATGGCAGCAAGGCAAGGTATTCTCACGGCAACAACACACTGGAATTCACCTGGACCCTCGCCGCCGCCGTTCTCTTCATCGGCCTCAACCTGATGGGTTACAAGACCTGGGCCAGCATCCACTTTGTGGGGGCGCAGCCCGGGGCCATGCAAATAGAAGTTTGGGGACAGCAATTCGCCTGGTATTTCCGCTACCCCGGCGCAGACGGTAAGTTCGGCCCCGTACACGTGGAGAAAGTGGACGACTCGATGGGGAATTTCCTGGGACTCGACCGCGACCACGACGCCGCCTCCAAGGATGACATCGTAACCGCCACGCTGGCATTCCCAGTGAATCGCGAAATCCAGTTGATTCTCCGCTCCAAAGACGTCACTCACTCCTTCTTTGTGCGCGAATTGCGCATGAAGCAGGACCTGGTCCCGGGAATGGAAATTCCCATTCACTTCACGGCCACCAAGACCGGCCGGTACGAGCTGGCCTGCGCCGAGCTCTGCGGCTTGGGCCACTACAAGATGCGAGCCTTTGTCGACATCATGACGCAAGAGGACTTTGACAAGTGGCTCAACAACATGGCGGCGGCACAATAAGGTAGGTGGCAGGTAGTAGGTGGGGCTTTAAGTAGACGGGATACGGTAGACAGTAGACGGGGAAAAGACAGTAGGCGGTAATCGGTAGACGGCACACGGTAGATAGCAGACAG
Organism: uncultured Acidobacteriota bacterium; assembly: GCA_964501985.1. Taxonomy (GTDB): domain Bacteria; phylum Acidobacteriota; class Terriglobia; order UBA7540; family UBA7540; genus Bog-366. The sequence continues at coordinate 7,924 of CAZCVY010000029.1, forward strand.
GCGAAGACAGTACCAGGTATCGCGGTAAACGGCAGAGAGAGTGGGTTTCCCCTATCTACCGTCTACCGTATGCCATCTACCTCATCCCCATCCGGTCTATCGAACTCGGAGGATCCTGATGTCAGAGGCACACGCGGAAGCAATACACCACCACGAGGCTCCCAAGGGCTTCATCTGGAAATATATCTTCAGCCTCGACCATAAGGTGATTGGCATCCAGTATTACTTCCTGGCGCTCTTCAGCGTGTTTGTGGGCCTCGTGCTTTCCATCCTGATGCGGTTGCACCTGGGATGGGCCACCGCCAGTGTGCCACTTCTGGGCAAACTCCTGCCGACCGCCGCTCCCGGTGGGGTCATCAGTCCTGAATACTATCTTTCCCTGCTGACGCTGCACGGCACCCTGATGGTTTTCTTCGTGCTCACCACGGCCCCGCAGAGCGGCTTCGGCAATTATTTTCTGCCCATCCAAATTGGCGCGGAAGATATGGCTTTTCCGCGTCTCAACATGATGTCTTTTTGGGTGACGTTTATAGGGCTGGTCGTGCTGATGGCGTCGTTCTTCATCCCTGACGGACCACCCATTGGTGGTTGGACCTCCTACCCGCCGCTCTCCGCGGTGGGAGGCGCAGCCGGGCCGGGTATGGCCGTGGGTGAAACGCTCTGGGTCTTCTCCATCGCCATTTTCTGCGTCGCTTCCATGCTTGGCGCAATTAACTTCATCGCCACCACGCTGGACCTTCGCGCGCGCGGCCTTTCGCTGATGAAGCTGCCCTTGACCTGCTGGGCGTGGTTTGTGACCGCCATTCTGGGCTTGCTTTCGTTCGCTGTACTCCTGGCGGCCGGCGCCTTGTTACTGCTCGATCGCATGGGGGGCACAAGCTTCTTCATTCCGGGCGGATTGATCATCAGCGACAAGGTGTTATCGAATCACACCGGCGGCTCGCCGCTGCTCTGGCAGCATCTGTTCTGGTTTTTCGGCCACCCGGAGGTCTATATCGCCATCCTGCCGGGCATGGGCGTGACCTCACACATTCTCTCTACGTTCGCGCGCAAGCCGATTTTTGGCTATCGCGCCATGGTCTACGCCATCGCCGCCATCGGCATTTTGGGCTTTACGGTCTGGGGCCACCACATGTTTGTGAGCGGCATGAGCCCCTATTCCGCCTTCGCCTTCTCGATTCTCACCATGGCCATCGGAGTGCCTTCCGCCATCAAGACGTTTAACTGGATTGGTACCCTCTTGGGCGCAAGGATTCGCTTCCACACTCCCATGCTCTACGCCATCGGTTTCGTCTCGATCTTTGTGACCGGCGGACTTTCCGGAATCTTCTTGGGCCAGCCGCCCATCGACATCTACTTCCACGACACATACTTTGTCCTTGCTCACTTCCACTTCATCATGGGTGTTGCGGCCATCTTTGGCATGTTTGCCGGAACCGCGTTCTGGTTCCCCAAAATGTTTGGCCGGATGATGAACGAGACGGTGGGGAAAATCCACTTTTGGTTTACCTTCATCGGCGTCTACGCCATTTTCATGCCCATGCACTACCTGGGCCTGGAAGGGAATCCCCGCCGGTACTCGGAGTTCATCGACAACTTCTTGCTGCCGCTGATCAGCGTGCACCGGTTCATTTCCGTTGCCGCGTTCATCACAGGAGCGGCGCAACTGTTGTTCTTCGGCAACCTTTTCTGGGGCATGTTCTGGGGCAAGAAAGCGTCGGCGAACCCCTGGGAAGCGACCACGCTCGAATGGACCATTCCTTCGCCCCCGCCCTTCGACAATTTTGCCGGAGTGCATCCGGTGGTGCATCACGGCCCCTACGAATTCGCCGTGCCGGGGGCGGAGAAGGATTATGTGATGCAGGATTCGACGGAAGTTATTAAGGCGGAATGAGCGAGCCTCGAGCTGGCACACAGTGCGCAGCTTTAGAGTGCGGCAGCTTGCTGCCGCTTTTGCATCAACCAGTTTGCTGGCGGTGAATCGGGCGCGCAGTCGAAATTTCCACGAGCAAGCTCGTGGGTAGGAAAGCGGCAGCAAGCTGCCGCACTCTAAAGCTGCGCAAGCGTTTTCGAGAAGGAATTATGGCCTCGACTGTTCTAACACCGGCGAAACCTGAGCCCTCCGAGGGATATGGCGGAGGAGGACACGGTCCAGGCAGCAACGGCTTTGGCGGCGGTGACTCGGGCTTGCCGGAGTATCGGGTTCCGGGGCACACCTACCAACTCGGCATGTGGTTCGCGCTAGTAGGAATCTTCATGCTTTTCGCGGGCTTCACTAGCGCCATGGTAGTGCGCCGCGGCATGTCGTTCGACTGGGTTTCCATCGCCATGCCACGGTTGCTCTGGGTGAATACCGGCATCTTGCTCGCCAGCAGCCTGACACTGGAATATTCGCGCCACGCTCTCAAAAGTCACGCCGTGGTGAACTTCCTGCGCTGGCTCGGCGCGACCGTGGTGCTCGGGGTCGGCTTTCTGGTAGGGCAAGTGGTGGTTTGGCGCGAGCTCGCGGCGCGCGGCGTCTATCTGGCCACAAATCCCAGCAGTTCGTTCTTCTATGTTTTGACCGCCGCGCACGGGTTGCATTTATTGGGCGGGGTTTTGGCGCTGGGATATGTTGTGATCCACGCCGTCCGCATGGCCCGAGGACGAGAGCGCCGCACCGCGCTCGATGTGACGGCGATTTACTGGCACTTCATGGACGCGCTGTGGATCTATATTTTCTTTGTGCTGACCAAATGGGCGTAGGAATTGCCGATTGATGATTGCCGATTTGTGATTGCCGATTGTCGATTGCCAGATGGATTCCGTCAATCGGCAATCGACAATCGAAAATCGGCAATTCTTTGCGACTGACAACTGAGGAGACACATTGCATGTCGAGCCACGAGGCAATTAATTCGAACTTGCAGGGCGTCCGGGAATCGGCTTGGGGCGGGGGTGTGCGGCCCTTCGCCACCGGCTCGAAGAAGCTCGGGATGTGGCTCTTCATCATGTCCGACGCCATCACCTTCGCCGCCTTGCTCATGGCTTATTGCTATGTGCGAGTAGCCAGCGACAACTGGCCGCAGCCCTTCGAATTCTACCCCGCCCTGGTGAAAGCCACGGTGATGACCTTCATCCTGCTCTCAAGTTCAGTGACCATGGTGATGGCGGTGCAAGCATCAAAGAACGACCAGCGCTCTTCTGCAGTCAAATGGATCGTGGCGACGATGGTAGGCGGGCTGCTGTTCGTCGTCATACACGCCACGGAGTGGGTGGGGCTGCTTGGCGAGGGTGTGCGGCTGTTCCATAACCCCTGGGGAGCGCCACAGTTCGGCGCAGCATTCTTCACCCTCACCGGCCTGCACATGACCCACGTCTTCAGCGGCGTCATTTACTTGGGAATCGTCGCGGGCTGGTTCGGCAAAGGCAAGCTCAGCGCCGAAGATGTGGAAGTGGCGGGGCTGTACTGGCACTTCGTCGATTTGGTGTGGATGTTTATTTTTCCGCTCGTTTACATTCTTTCGATTAAAGGATGAGGAATTGCCGATTTTCGATTGCCGATTGCCGATTGACAGACTTAGTCTCCGACAATCGACAATCGGCAATCATCAATCGGCAATCGACTGGAGGCATCATGACTTCATCAACTGAAAACGGCCATGCCGAAGGCTCCACTCGGGTCTTCATGGTTGTTTGGTTTTGGCTGCTGGCCTTGACCGGGGTGGAAGTATTTCTTGGCTACAAGCAACTGGAGCTGAAGTTGATGCTCGTTCTGCTCATGGGCCTTTCAGTGGTCAAAGCGGCGCTGATCATCGCCTACTTCATGCACTTGCGCTATGAGAAGGCCAGCATGGCGGCAACACTGATGCCGGCCTTGGTCATCGTAATTGTGCTGATGAATATTTTCCTGCCAGACAGCCTGCGGCTTCTGCACATGAGGCCTCATTAGGGCAGGAGGAAGTGCAAAGTCAAAATGCAAAAGTCAAAAGTCAAAAGTCAAAACGCAAAAGGCGAAACCGAGGATCTCAGACGGGACTCTTCGCGAGAGCCCGCGCATGCCTTAGCGCTCAGCACTGAGTCAGTCGACGAGACGCAAAAGTCGCAGCCTTGGAGGCTTGCACTTTTGCTTCTTGCCTTTTGCGTTTTGACTTTTGCCTTCGCTCTTTGCTTTCTGCCGGCGCCGCTCCACGCCCAGGGCTGCGCGATGTGCTACACCAGCGCTTCCGCGGCAAGGTCAACCGCCAAGGAAGCTTTAGCCAACGGAACCTTGATTCTGCTGATCCCGCCCATGGTGTTTTTTGCCCTTATCACTGTGGTAGTCTATAGATACCGGAACAGGTATCGTGAGGCGTACAGGGTCAATTGTGAAGAATTGCCGATTGCCGATTTTCGATTGCCGATGGAAGAAATCGAAAATCGTCATTTGGCAATTGTCAATCGGCAATGGACCGCGGACCACGAACCACGGTCAATGGGCAAGCATTCTCCAGGGGCAAGGTAACGACCATGACAGAACACCATCCTTGGCTTCATCGTTACGCATCGTTTGTCGCGTTTTGCACGTTTTTTCTGATCATTGCCGGCGCGCTGGTGACCGGCAATGACGCCGGCCTTTCGGTTCCCGACTGGCCAACGTCTTTCGGCACCTTCCGCATGCCGCGCATGGTGGGAGGCGTGAAGTTTGAGCACGGCCATCGCATGATTGCGGGCACGGTTGGCATCTTCACCATCATTTTAGCGATTTGGATTTGGCGTCAGGATTCGCGGCGCTGGCTGCGTTGGGTGGGCTTTGCGGCGGTAATGGCGGTGCTGGCCCAGGCGGTCCTCGGCGGCATCACAGTACTTTTTTATCTGCCCGTGGCGATTTCCACCGCGCATGCGACCCTCGCCCAGATTTTCTTCTGCGTCGCGGCGAGCATGGCCTTCTTTACCGGGTCCAAATGGCGTTGGGATGAGGCCAAAGTGGAGGACACGTCCACTCCCTCGCTCCAGCTTCTTACCAAGATCACCACCGGCGTCATCCTGTGCCAATTGATTCTGGGAGCGGTGTATCGGCATTCCAAAGAAGGCATCATCGCTCCGCATGTGGTCGGCGCTTGCGTCGTCACTTTGCTGGTGGGATGGGTGGTATCCAGCGTTCTGATGAATTACGCAAAGCAGCCGGGCTTGCTCAAGCCTGCGCTGCTGCTGGGTGGATTGCTGATCGTGCAACTCTTCCTCGGCATCGGTTCGTACTTTATGAAGATGGCAGAGCGCAGCGCTCCGCAGCCGCTTCCGCCCGTGGTGGATATCACCACCACCCACGTCACCGTGGGCGCGCTGCTCCTGGTCACGAGCCTGTATCTCACGTACCAGGCGCATCGGTTTCTCGTAACGCCGAAGCAGGAAATGAAGATGGCGTCCGCGCCGCATCAGGCGACGACGTGACGCGTTCGTAGGGGCACCCCTCGTGGGTGCCCCGAATCGGGGCCGATGCGGCCCCCGGAGGGCAGGCACGAGGCCTGCCCCTACGAAGGATGTAAGAAACGACATGGCGCAAGGCACGCACAACTCGGTCGGCCTGACGCAGGGCGACGCCCTGCGAGTTAGTACGGGCACGCCATGGCGCGCCCGTACGTGGCTTGCCCACCTCGCCGACTACTGGACGCTTACCAAGCCCGAGGTCAACTTCCTGGTGCTGGTCAGCGCCCTGGTGGGATTCTGCCTCGCCTCGCCCGGCGCGCTGAACGGGTGGCTGCTATTCCACACGCTAATGGGCACGTTGCTGGTGGCCAGCGGCACCGGAACGCTCAATCAATATCTCGAACGGCGCACGGACGCGTTCATGCGGCGCACCGCCAATCGCCCTCTTCCCGCAGGACGTTTGAAGCATCAGGAAGCCCTGTGGTTCGGCGTCCTACTTTCTATCGTTGGCGGGACGGAACTCTGGATTGCCGCCAATCCGCTCACCAGCGCACTGGCGCTGGGAACCCTTGGCAGCTATTTGCTCTTCTATACGCCGCTCAAGCGGAAAACGCCTTTTTGCACTTTGGTGGGAGCGTTCCCCGGGGCCGTGCCGCCACTGATCGGGTGGGCCGCGGTCCGCAATGGCCTGAGCGGAGAGGCTTGGGTGCTCTACGCCATCCTTTTCTTATGGCAGTTTCCCCACCTGCTAGCGATAGCCTGGATGTATCGAGAGGATTATGCCCGCGCGGGATTGCAGATGTTGCCCCGCAACGATTGCGAAGGTCAGGCCGTGGCGCGGCAGATCATCGGGTGCACGCTGGCGCTTTTGCCCGTCAGCTTGATTCCGGCCTTAACAGGACACGCGGGAAAAGCCTATCTGGTGGGAGCGGGAATTCTGGGGGCAGGGTTCCTCTATTACGGCGCGCGCATGGCGGCAAGACGGACCAACGTCCTCGCCAAGCAATTACTGATGGCGTCGATTGTGTACTTGCCGTTGGTGTTGGGGCTGTTGATGTTTGATCGGACAAGGTAGGGACACGGGTTACGGGACACGGGATACGGGGCGGCACTCCACGGAGAGTTTGCGCGTGAAGGTAGGCAGAACTAGATTCTGACTGCTTGAATCCGCAGTGGTTTGAGATCGAGGCTTCGAGAACTTCAAGCGGCACTAAGTCGGGTCGTGTCCCGTGTCCCGTAACCCGTGCCCCGTTTCCGGTGTCCCGTGTCCCGTAACCCGTTCCTCCAGCTTCTCAATTGTGGAATTTAACCATCCCAGCAACGCCTGCTCGGCTTCCTCGCGCTTTCCTGCTTCTTCCAGTTCCGCAATGCTATTGCCTTGGGCGTCGAGTGGGATGAACTGGCAGGGGATGTCTTCGTCCTTGTGGTCTTCGGGTACCCAATCCCATAGCAGGCATTCGTTGCACGGATGCTTTTTGACCTGCTCGGTGACATTCAGGCAGGTGATCGAGTCGCGGAAGAGGCGCTCCTCTTTCCAGGGCGTTCGCACGGAGCGGCCATACCCGCCATCCTTTACGATGTCCCTTTGCAACCTAAGTTGCTCTATAATCTCTTTGATGTCGGGCGCCATGGTTTTAGCCTCCGTCCAGCGCTCTGGTGGAGCAAGGCTCGATAGACGAGACACTGGTAGCAGCAATGATAACAGCAATTGCGATGCCATAGGAAATCAATTGATTTTGAGCAAGTTAACGCGTGTTTCCCGGTATCTGGCCTTAGAGCGTTTGGGTCAAAAAGCCCATTTTGGCCGGAATAGGCGTGGGGTTTTCCAGCATCAAAACACTTGGAGGGACGGCCGTGGCGGATGCTCGAACTGAAGTTGAATCCGGGATGGGAGAGGGGCGCGGAACTATGTTTGAGGATCTGGTCATACTGGTCTTTTGCGGCATCCTGGGAGTCGGGGGACTTGCTACGGCCATATGGGAAGTTGCCACAGGCCGATTCTTCAACATCGACGGACTCTGGCTAACTTTGATTTGCCTAACCTTGGCGGTCGTCTTTGGGGGCAACATCGCGTGGTCGATTTATACGGGCGAGCTTCAGCGCATCCTACGGAAGGATAAGCCAGCGGCGGGAAGTGAAAAGTGAGGCAGAAGAAGCTAGAAGTTAGGAGCTAGAAATGAGAAGGCAGGGAGATCCTCCTCTCCTAGCTTCTAGCTCCTCACTTCTAACTCCTAACTTCTAACTTCTGATTTTACAATATGATCCACTTCCTCCCCATCGTCGATGCCACACTGAACGCCGCCAGCGCCATCCTGCTGATCTGCGGGTTCTACTTTATTCGGCGAAAGAACATTCCAGCCCACCGGGCTTGCATGCTTTCGGCCTTCGGAACGTCCGTCCTCTTCCTCATTTGCTACCTGACCTACCACTACTTCCACGGAGTGACTCGCTTCCCTGGTCACGGGTTCGTTCGTACCTTTTACCTCTCGCTGTTGGGGTCGCATACGATCCTGGCGGTCGTGATCGTCCCGCTGATCCTGACCACGCTATACCGCGCTTGGCGTCGACGTTTTGACCGCCACCGCCGCATCGCCGTCTGGACCCTTCCCCTGTGGCTCTACGTGTCCGTCACCGGCGTGGTGGTGTACTGGATGCTTTACCAAATGCGCTTTAGTTAGGTGAATTCTGTTGGAAGCCCGGGGGGATTAAGACATTTTGTCATACTCGATCCCATGCGTCCGGCCACCCACGATTGGTCGAGGCGATAACTGGAGCGTGGTGTCCCACTTTGCTGAGCCGCCGCTCGGAAGGTCCAAAAATTGAAATTCAGAGAGGCTCCTGTATTAACCCCTTTCGAACTTGAACCCGTTCAAACCCTGTGCTAGCCTTAACGCGCATGTAACCTTATCTTGATGTGGAGGTGACTTGCCCATGAGCACTATTACCGAGGCCGTCCGGGAGCAGTTGATGGTCGGCAACGAAGAATATCGGCGTCTCCGCGACGAGCACGCCCGTTATAAAAGTCAGCTCAATGAACTTTCCGCCAAGTCACATCTTTCCGAAGCAGAGCAGACGGAAGAGCTACGATTGAAGAAGCTGAAGCTGCGGGTGAAAGACCAGATGGAATTGCTGGTCCGCCAAGCTCAGGCCGTACACTAGAAAGCGCCATATCGGCATGGGCTCAGGATCTCGGGTCAAACGGCCTGGCCACCAAAGCGGGCGCCGTTGAAGTGTAAAATCACAAAGGTCTCCCAGTTGGCCGGGTAGATGGGTGCTGCGTACAGAGGTTCATGGTTAAGGACGGCTATTGGTACGGTTTGCCGCTGGTATTGATCGCTGGTGGGCTGATGGGCTTTTGGCTGCGCCAGCGAAGCCTTTTCCTGCTGATTGTTACCATCTTCTTTGCAGCCCTTGCGATTCTGGTACTCAACTTTTTTCGCGACCCGGAGCGGCTTGTCCCCGTTGATCCGCACGCCATCGTTTCGCCCGCCGACGGCTTAATCGTCCAACTTGCAGAGGAAGAATTTGAAGGCCGCCCCGTCCGTCGAGTGAGCATCTTCATGTCGCCACTGGATGTCCACGTGAATCGGACGCCCATCGCAGGCAGCATCAAGGCCATCAACTACAAAAAGGGTTCGTTCCGCGTTGCCTCAAAGGAATTGGCTTCCGTCGAGAATGAGCAAAATGTGTTCACCATTGAGGGTGAGCAGGGCGTGATTGTAGTGAAGCAAATCGCTGGCTTGTTGGCTCGCCGTATCGTATTCTGGAAACATTTAGGCGATTCCCTGGCGCGAGGCGAGCGCGTGGGAATGATCAAGTTCGGTTCGCGTGTGGACGTGCTGGTGGCCCCCACGGTCGAGTGGAGCGTCAAGGTTGGAGACCGCGTGCGGGCAGGGAGCAGCATCCTTGGAACCACAACCCCCCAAGCCGATTGAGCGCCATGGCATCCGCCGGGGTATCTATGTCCTCCCCAGCCTTTTTACCGTAGGCACACTCGTTTGTGGTTATTTCGCCATTCTCACCACCCAGAGCGCCGGGCAATTGCTGGCCGCTGCGTCCGCCGCCACCTTGGCTTCGAAGGCGGCTGAACTAAGTGCTTTGGCCACCGTCGCGCTTGACAATGCTTCCAAGGCCATCGGCTGGGCTATTGTTTTTGACGGTCTTGATGGCCGAATTGCCCGCATGACGAACACCGCCACTCCCTTCGGGCGCGAACTCGATTCCCTCGCCGACGTCATCACCTTTGGTGTGGCGCCAGCGGTATTGGCCTACGTCTGGGGTGTACGGGCCGTTGCGAATCTGGCGGGGACCGCAGAACTCATCCAGCACCTCCGCGAAATGGCTGCGATCCTCACCTTCGCTTACGTGATTTGCGGCGCGGCGCGCCTGGCACGCTTCAACATCGATACGGTCAAACCCACTACCGACCGGCGGTTCTTCGTGGGTATGCCCATTCCTGCCGGTGCAGGATTCGTGGCCGGGGTCGTCCACTTTTGGAAACAACCTTTGACTTCCTGGCAATTCTCGCTGGCTTGGTTGCTCGTGGTAGGGATTCTGGGTTATCTCATGGTCAGCCGCATGCGCTACTGGAGCTTTAAGACGCTCAACCTTCGCAAGCGCCGGTCGTATCTCGCTGTCATCGTGATCGCCCTCATCATTGGTGGCGTATGGTTATACTCTGAGCCCGTCTTACTGACGATCGGCGTCACCTATGCCATTTCCGGCATTGTCCTGCGGTTTATTTCCAAGATCCGGCCCCATCCGCCTGCACCTCAAGAGGTCCACGCCGCATGAAACCGGTTAAAGAGGGATACCGTGCCGCGGTCGTGGGAGCTTCGTCCCTACTCGGCAAAGAGTTGGTGGCCATCCTGGAACAGGGCAAGTTTCCAGTCTCGCGTTTGCTGACGTTTGAAGCCGACGAAGACGAACCTGAACTTCCCATCATTGACCTTGGCGCCATTTCCTCAGGCGTGGTCGAAGATGGCCAGATCAGCGAAGAGGAACTGGACTTCGCGTTCATCTCCGCGCCCCTGCGGCAGTTGCCGGCTTTCTTGAGCGCTTGGCGGCAGCAGGGGAGCGCCGCGCGTTGTTTGGTGATCGACGTGGCAGGTCAAGGTTTGGGGGCCAGCGTCGATTCCCCGACCGCCGAAGGCCAAACCGCCGATCTGCTGGGCATCCCCTTCCTCGACCGCCGGTATCCGGTTGCTCGAGTGCATTCGGCTGCCGGACGCCTTCACGTTTCCCCTCATCCCGCCGTTATCGTTATCAGCAGTTTGCTGCTTCGGCTGGCGGCACGCTTCCCGCTAAAGGCGGCCGTGGCGCAGGTTTTCAGCTCGGCGTCAGAGTCCGGGTCTCGAGGCGTGGAAGAGCTTCAGAGGCAGACGGTGAATATCCTGAGCTTCCAGAAGGTTCCCGATAAGGTTTTTGGGGCGCAACTCGCCTTCAATCTGCTTTCGCGGCTGGGAAGGTCGGGAACGGGCGAGATGCCGCGCTTGGAGGCTCGCCTGCGACAGCAATTGCGCCAATACCTTGGGGACAGAGTCCCCCTCCCCGCGGTTCGACTGTTAACCGTCCCTGTTTTCTATTCTATGGGCGTCTCACTCTACGTTGAAGCCGTGGAGCCCGTGACGATCGAAGCTGCCACCGCGGCCTTGGCCGGTGAGCGCATCAAGGTTCGGCGGTCGAACCTCGACGCGCCTACCCCCGTCGAGGTCACCGGTTCGAGCGATATCCTGGTAGACAGCATTTCTATCGACGCCGAGCATCCAAACGGACTGTGGCTGTGGGCGGTGGCTGATAACCTTCACTTGGCGGCCTCGAACGCCGTCGAACTTGCCGCCAGCCTGCGCGAGCAGGCCCGCGCCTGAGGAGCTATCCACAGATTACGCCGATTACACAGATGGCAGGGAATACACAAGAACGAAAATCGAAATTTGAAGCTCGAAATCGGCGAATCGCCAGGATTAGCACGGGACTCTCCTCGCCTCCCTCTGCCTGCCGGATATCCCACCTTACCCTCACGGCCATCTGTTTCCTGTCTACCGTCTACTGTCTACTGTCTAGCGCTTCCTGCGGCTACCACGTGGCGGGAACCGCTGCGCGCATTCCTCCCGACGTAAAGACCATTGCGGTGCCCGCCTTCAAAAACGCATCTTCGACTTTCCGCATCGAGCAGCAAGTCACCTCTGCTGTCACTCGGGAGTTCCTGGAACGCACGCATTACCGCATCGTTCCCAATCCTGCCGGAGCTGATGCCATCTTACTGGGAACCGTCAAAGACGTTCGCGCCCACGCCATCACCTACGACATAAACACCGGCCGCGCCACTTCTCTGCAGGTGCAAGTCACCGCTGACGTCAAGCTCGAGGACCTTCACTCTCACAAGCTGCTTTTCTCCAACGGCGCTTACGTTTTTCGTGAGGAGTACCAGGTGAGTGAATCTCCCTCCGCCCTCTTCGAAGAAGACAAGCCCGCTCTGGAGCGCCTCTCGCGCGACCTCGCACGCACTCTCGTTTCCGACATTCTCGAAAGTTTCTAGCCAGGTCCAGCATTAATGTAGTCTACGGCTTCAATCCGGCATCCAACCTCACACCGAACACGGCTTGAGAAGTCCAGCAGGGTGTAATAATATCCCTTAAGAGAACTGGCCGCAGGCGCTGGTTTGCGGCAAAAGTATGCTGACCTGTCCCCAATGCCATGTGGGTAGTCCGGAGGGAATGCGCTTCTGCCTTCAATGTGGCGCCGTTCTTGTGAGTCCTGTGAGTCCTATGGCGCCTTCTGCGGAGCCCGCGGCCACAGGACTGATCGGCGAGATGCCCCGTGTGCCGCCACGCCCGCAATCTAAGGCGTCGCCCAGTGTGGGGTTGGGCGTTCCGCGGGCGCCGGTGCTCTCTCCAAGCGCCACGCTGCCCGTGGATCCTCCGCGTCCCAGCCTGGGCGACCCCAGGCTGGAAATTAACGAACAATTGTTGAGGAAGTCCTTTGAAGAGCCGCTCGCCCCGCCGGGAGCGATCACCTGCCGCTTTTGCCGAGGGGCATTGAATCTGGAGGGGGATTTCTGCGAGCATTGCGGCGCACCGGTGACGGAAGCCGCGCCGTCCGGGGCATTAGCATCCAGAGTCCATCTCGCCCCGCCGCCTGGGCCTGCCATCAGTACGCGGGAGCCGCAACAAAGCCCGTCGCTGCAGGCTCAGCCTCTCCCACCGGAGCTTCCGGCAAAACAAGCCCACTCAGTGTATTCCCTGCCCGACGACACGCCAGGACCAGGTGCGCTCTACCCAACGCCGATGGCTACTGATTTTTCGGAGCCAACTCCTCCCTCGTCGGAAAATCGGCCAGATCCGATTGCTCCCACCTCATCCAGCATCCCTCCTGCGGGCGAGCGCCACCCCGGCTTCATGAGCCGCCTCAAAGCGTTATTCAAGAGAGGCTAACCCAATCCTGTTCAGGTAAAGTATTTTGTTGTGCTTTCCGATATGCCAGCAGGTCCCTCGAATGGCCAATGCCGGCGCAATTCAGCCTACCGGAGCGGCAGGGCAAGCTCAGCCTCTACGAAACGAATTGACTGCGGCTCCGTTGTGCTGCGCTACAATTGCTTTTGCGGAGCGCGAGTCGAGCGAAGAACCGCGGACGCCAACAATGGAAGTCCGCGCTTCGGTCGCTGTGCCTTACCCTAGACCCGCTACGCGGAGGGACCAGCATGGAACCACGGTTGAGCTTTGTGACTTTGGGCGTCGCCGACCTCAAGCGCGCGACTGACTTTTACGCTAAGGTCCTGCGCCTGCCCCAGCTTGAGACTCCTCCGGTGATTGCCTTTTTCGAATTGGGGCGGACGTATCTGGCGCTCTACCCGCGAACGGACCTTGCCGCCGACGCGGGCTTACCCGACCCGGGCCAACCCGCTCCGAGCGCGTTCCCGGGATTCACCCTCGCCCACAATGTGAGCTCGGCGGCCCAGGTTGACCAACTCCTGGCCGAGGTCGAGGTGGGCGGAGGGCGCATCGTGCAGGCCGGCCGGGCGCGGCCGGAATTTCAGGGCTACTCCGGCTACTTCGCCGACCCCGACGGCTTTCTCTGGGAAGTCGCGTACAACCCTCATTTTCCGCATGTGTGAGGACCTTATGAAAATGCCTGTGCTTTTCGTTGGCCACGGATCGCCGATGAATGCCATCGAGCGCAACCGGTTCACGGAAACGCTCGTCCGGCTCTCGCAGCGCCTGCCGCGTCCGAAGGCGGTGTGCGTGGTCTCGGCGCATTGGGTGACGCGCGGCTCCGAAGTTCTGGCCGTCGCCAAGCCGCGCACCATTCACGACTTTTACGACTTTCCCGCACCGCTCTATGAGGTGGAGTATCCGGCGCCGGGCGCTCCCACGGAAGCCGGACGCTTGGCCACCGAACTGGAAATCCAGCCGGACGAGACGTGGGGATTCGATCACGGCGCGTGGAGCGTCCTGCGGCACCTTTATCCCGAAGCCGACGTGCCGGTGTTTCAGGTCAGCCTCGATGCCGGCCGCAGCCTGCCCCGCCACATGGAATTGGGCAGCGAGCTTGCCGGTTTGCGCGACCGCGGCGTGCTGATTTTGGGAAGCGGTAACATTGTGCACAACCTTCACCGCATGGAGGAGGAGAAGAATACCCAGCCTTTTCCCTGGACCGTCGAATTCGACTCGCAGGTGAAGAAGGCGATCGAAGCTCGCGACCTTTCCGCGCTCGCCGCACCGGAACACTGGGGCAAGCCGCTGGCGTCGCTTGCCCATCCCACGCTCGAGCATTATGTGCCGCTGCTCTATTGCCTGGGCAGCACCACCGGGCACGACGCGGTGAGCTATCCCTATGAAGGCTTTGAGTATGGCAGCCTTTCGATGCGCATGGTTTTGTTTGGGGCGGAAGCGGAGTGAACCGGCTTCCGAAGTTCGCCCGCGGAGTTGCATGGTGATATCAATATGATATCATTGCGGGCGAGGAGTCGCTATGGCCAACCTTACGGTACGCAACATCCCGGAGAAGCATTATGCCGAGATCAGGAGGGATGCGCGGCAAAATAGGCGCAGCATCAACGCTGAAATCCTCAGCATGGTCGCCGAGCGGGCAGAGATGAACCGGCGGCGCCGGCAGGCCGGCGAGGCGATGAAGAGGATTGACAAGATTCGAGAAGAGATCTTCAAGAAATACCCCAACCAGCCCGATAGTGTCGACCTGATTCGCGAAGATCGGTACAATGACGAATCTTATCGTTGACGCAAGCGTCGCGGCGAAATGGCTTCTGTCTGAGGCAGACAGCGATAAGGCTGCGGCCTTGTTTCACGCGTGGATTGCAAAACGAATTCGGTTGCTTGCCCCCGACATACTTCCTGTGGAAGTGTGCAGCGCTTTGTGGAAGAGAGTCATGCGCGGGCTTTTGCCCGTCGCGGAGGCAATGAGATTGCAACACGAGTTTGGCAACCTGGGAATCCCATTGCACCCCGTCGGGGAACTGGCTGACGCTGCTTTCGAGTCGGCCCTGCGATTTCGGCACTCGGTCTATGACGGCCTCTACCTTGCCTTGGCTCGCAAGACCGGCGCGGATTTCATAACTGCGGACGAGAAACTGTTCAATTTGGCCAGCCCAGGAAGCGCCCTCCTACTGCGGAACTGGAAGTGACTTGCAGGCATCGATCCGCATCTAATAGGTGTAAGAAACAAAGGAAAGAGCAAACATGTGGAACAACTTCAAAACAACGATCTTACTCGCGGCTATGACCGGCTTGGTGCTGGGCATCGGGGAGCTTTGGGGCGGCCAAAACGGGTTAATCCTCGCCCTGGTGATCGCCGCGGTGATGAACCTGGGCAGTTATTTTTTTTCCGATAAGATCGCGCTGGCTTCCTCGGGCGCACAGCCGATTTCGCGTGCCGACGGACCGAGGATCTATCAGATTGTCGAGCGCCTGGCCGCGAAAGCGAATATTCCGGTTCCCAAGATTTATTTTATCCCTACCGATTCGCCCAACGCCTTTGCGACGGGCCGCAATCCCAGCCACGCGTCGGTAGCGGTAACGCGTGGAATTCTGGATATTTGCGACGACGAGGAAATTGAAGGCGTGCTGGCGCATGAACTCGGACACGTGAAGAACCGCGACATCCTGACTAGCGCTGTGGTAGCAACCTTGGCCGGCGCGATTACCTTAATTGGCCGCATGCTTTTCTATGCTGAAATGTTTGGAGGCTTTGGCGGTGGCGGAGGCCGTTCGGATGACCGGCGCGGCGGCGCGCTCTCCATGCTCGCCATGATGATTCTCGCGCCCTTGGCGGCCACTCTCATCCAACTCGCGATTTCGCGTTCGCGTGAATACGAAGCAGACGCCACCGGCGCGCGCATTACTGGCAACCCTCAAGGGCTTGCCCGCGCGCTCGACAAGATCGATAAGTGGTCAAAGCGCATCCCGATGGATGTCGCGCCCTCGATGGCTCACCTGTATATCCTCCAGCCGCTCACCTC
Organism: uncultured Acidobacteriota bacterium; assembly: GCA_964501985.1. Lineage (GTDB taxonomy): Bacteria > Acidobacteriota > Terriglobia > UBA7540 > UBA7540 > Bog-366. The sequence continues at coordinate 23,783 of CAZCVY010000029.1, forward strand.
GGGCGCGGTTTTCTCCAGCCTGTTTTCCACCCATCCGCCCATTCGCAAGCGCATCGAGCGCCTGATCGGGAGGGACTTCGTTTAATTGGCAGTGTTTCCTGGATTCACCCCGCGGCGAGTGGCTTTCGCCGCGGGCTCATCGTCGCCCCGAAATTCGGAACGTTCATTTCCGCCTGCTCTATAATCACTTCCTATGCCGTCCGCCTCTACACCTGTCCCTGGCCAAGAGAATGAGTTGACCAGAGCCGCGCACCGCGTGGGCAATTTCTGGGATCGGGTGTCCGACGGGTTGGAGATTCAAACGCTCTGGTCGCAGTTTTTCTCGGAAGCTCGCACGAGCTACGGCCTGTACAGCCGCGAGATCGATTGGGACGCGCTCCGCAATCAGACGCGTTTCCACCGGTTCCTGAAAATCAGCCGCACTCTATTTTGGGCATTGCTCATCAAGCTTTCGCCCGCCCGCCGCGTGTTCCTGTTGATTGTCCTTGTGGTGCTCGGGCTTTTCGTGCTCAACATCCGGCCCGGCGGCGTCCCGCGCGAGGCAACGTTTGTTATGGCCATCGCGGGCCTGATTTTTCTGCTCGCGCTCGAGCTCGCCGACCGTGTGACAATGAAACGCGACTTGGAAATCGCGCGCGATATCCAGCGCTGGTTGGTGCCACAATCGCCTCCGCGCGTGCCGGGCGTAGACATCGCATTTTCCTCGCGCCCCGCGAACACTGTGGGCGGCGATTATTACGATGCCTTCCTGCTGGACGGCGCCGCGCCCGCGTCTGCTTCTCAACGCCTCCTGTTGGTGGTCGCTGACGTGGCTGGCAAGAGCGTTCCAGCCGCGCTCCTGATGGCCACTTTCCAGGCCAGCCTGCGCACGGTGGCCAACGCCGATACACCGCTCGGCGAGATTGTCCGGCGCATGAACGAATACGCCTGCGCCCATAGCCTTCGGGGAAGCCGCTTCACCACCGCCTTCTTTGCCGACTTCGATCCCGCGACCCGCGTCCTTACCTACATTCGCGCCGGTCACAACGTGCCCCTCCTGCGCCGCGCCTCGGGCGAGTTCGAGCGGCTGGAGGAAGGCGACCTGCCGCTCGGCATCCGTCCTGCCGCGCGTTTTCCCGCAGGCTCGGCCACGCTGGCGCCCGGCGACGTTCTCGTCATCTTTACCGACGGCGTCATCGAAGCGATGAACGAACGCGGGGAGGAATTCGGAGAACCCCGACTGCTCGACGTGTTGCGCGCCGGTCCCACCGGAACGGCCGCCGCCACGCTCGCGCGGCTCACGTCCGCCGTCGATGCCTTCGTCGGTACGACACGGCAGCACGACGACATCACTTGGCTCATCTTGCGGATGGAGTGATAACCCGCCACACGTAATCGTAGCGGGCGAGTTTACCTCGCCGAATGGCGGCGTGAATCCGCCCCTACGCCCAACATCCGACGTCATATGTATGTCCAGCCGCCTTGTCGCACCTGTACGAATACGATAAGATAAATGGTGTTTCCCGAACCTGCAATGCTACCGGAGCATCAAAAACCTTAGGGATGCGGGCCGATGGCGACGCGAGCAATCGTGTCGTATTCCCCGTCGGGAAGGGAGAACGCTGCCGGCTGCAGGCGTGACCCGGTTTTTGTTTTCGGGGCGAGTAGAACAACAGGAGAGGCTTCCACCCGCTCACAGGCAGGGCTGCGTAAGTCCCTTCGTTTGGCGGAACCATGCTGCACGATAAACTCGGGCGCGAGATCCACGACTTGCGCATCTCGGTCACGGACCGCTGCAATTTCAGTTGCGTGTACTGCAAGTCCGCCGACCCCAAGAACTACGTCCCCCATCGCGACCTGCTGACCTGGGAGGAATTCCTGCGCCTCAGCCGCGTGCTGGTCGGCTTGGGAATCCGCAAGATTCGCGTGACGGGCGGTGAGCCACTTTTGCGCGATGGCGTAGTGGATTTCATCGCGCGCCTCCGGGAAATTGATGGCCTCGCCGATGTGGCGGTGACCACCAACGGATACCTTCTGCCGGAGATGGCGCGGGACCTTGCTGCCGCCGGCTCACCTCGCGTCACCGTCAGCCTGGATTCCATGAATCCTGGAAAATTCTCCCGGATCACGCGAACGCCGCGCTCCTTCGAAAAAGTGATGGCCGGCATCGACGCCGCGCTGGAAGCGGGTTTGCGCCCGGTGAAGGTGAACATCGTTCTGGTGCGGGGCTTCAATGACGATGAGATTGTCGAATTCGCACGCCTGGCGCGGCGCCGCGACATCGCGGTACGATTCATCGAGTTCATGCCGCTCGACGCCGACCACTCCTGGAAGCGCGAACTGGTGGTGACGGCCAAGGAAATTGTTGACGCCATCCAGCCCGTTTTCCCGCTCGAGGAGATTCCACGCCACTCGCCCAGTGAAACGGCGCTGCGCTATCGTTTTGCCGACGGCCAGGGCGAGCTCGGCATCATCGCGCCGGTGTCCATTCCCTTTTGCGGGCAGTGCAGCCGCATCCGGTTGACCGCCGATGGCAAACTGCGCACCTGCCTGTTCTCGCTGAATGAGCACGACGTTCGCCACCTCGTGCGCAACGGCTCGACCGATGGCGAGATCGCCAGGTTTATGGAGAAGGTGGTACACCAGAAAGAACCCGGCCACCGCATCAATGAGCCGGATTTCGTTCAGCCCTCGCGCACCATGGTTTACATTGGCGGGTGAGCGGAATTATGAATTCGGAATTATGAATTATCAAAACGAGACCATGGTGCGGATTTTGGGACCCATGTATCCCGTGTCCCGTATCCGTTTCTTGCGCTAAAATAGCAGTAAGGCAATTATGGCCACAGCCACTACAGACATGCTCCTTGCGAACTACGCCGAACTGCCGGCGCAGGAGCTTGACGAGCGCATTATTCGCGCCAAGAGAGAACTCGGCTCGCGGCTGGTGATTCTGGGGCACCACTACCAGCGCGATGAGGTGGTGAAGTTTGCCGACTACCGCGGCGATTCGTTGCGCCTTTCGCAGCTCGCTGCCGGGCGCCCTGAGGCCGAGTACATCGTTTTCTGCGGCGTACACTTTATGGCGGAGAGCGCCGACATTCTGAGCGGCGACCACCAGACAGTAATTCTTCCTGACTTGCACGCCGGCTGCTCCATGGCCGACATGGCGAACCTCGAGCAAGTGGAGGTGTGCTGGGAAGCGCTCACAACGTCCGCAGGCGGCAGGCTCGTGCCCGTCACTTACATCAACTCCACTGCAGCCATCAAGGCCTTTGTGGGAAGAAACGGCGGGGTTGTTTGCACTTCTTCCAACGCCCGCAAAGTGATGGAATGGGCGCTTGCGCGCGGAGAGAAGGCGCTGTTCCTACCTGACGAGCACCTGGGCCGCAACACAGGCTACGGGCTGGGGATTCCCCTCGATAAGATGGCGGTGTGGGATCCTGCAGAAGAAAACGGCGGCCTCACGGACAGCCAGATTGCCGACGCGGCGATCTATTTGTGGAAGGGCCACTGCTCTGTGCACCAGCGGTTCCGTCCGGAGCATGTAGAGCGCGTGCGCAAAACCCATCCGGGTATCCGGGTGATCGCGCATCCCGAGTGCTCGTGGGAAGTATGCCAGGCGGCCGATGAAGTGGGCTCGACGGAATATATTTTGAAGCATGTCGTCGAAGCTCCTCCGGGAAGCGCCTGGGCCGTCGGCACGGAGATTCACATGATCCGCCGTCTCGCCAAGGAGCACCCGGACCGGCTGGTGGTCTCGCTCGACGATTGTGTTTGCATGTGCAGCACGATGTTTCGCATCTCGCCTCAGCACCTCTGTTGGACACTCGAAAGTCTATGCGCCGGTCAGGTAGTCAACCGCATCAGCGTTGATCCCGAAACCAAACGCTGGGCGCTGGATGCCCTGAATCGCATGTTGGAAATCAGGTAAAGAGTCGAAAGTCGAAAGTTGAATGTCGAGGACCGGCGTTACTGTTTCACGTTGCAATCCTTGACTTTGGACTCTTAACTTTCGACTATCGACTTGTCTTATGGCCGACAAATACTTTGAACGCCGCGAAGCAGAAGAGCTTCTGCCCACCCTCGTGCCGTGGCTGGAGGAAGCGCGGGACGAGAAACAAAAGATCGAGGCATTCAAAAATGAAATGGCGCAAGTGGCGTCACGCATCATGGTGCTGGGCGGGTATTCCCCGCCGCTGGGTGACCTGCTGCGGAAGAAATCCGAGCACGATGAGACGGCCGAACATTTGGTTGAGATCGTCAACCGCATTCAGGAGACCGGCGTTTTGGTGAAGGATCTCGATATCGGCTTGGTGGATTTCCCCAGCCTGGTCGACGGAGAAGAGATCTACCTTTGCTGGAAACTCGGCGAGGATCACATCACCTTTTGGCACGGCATCGACGAGGGGTTCTCAGGCCGCAAACCAATTGACGAACCCGACACGGGTCCCACACCGACGCAAGGTCCGCGGCTGCAGTAGGGCTGTAAGCAATTGGGAGTAAGCAGAATCGAGGCCAATGGTTGGAACAGGAGGGTTTGCAATGGTCCCTGGGAACTGTTTGCCAGATGGCCCGATGACCCGGTCACAAGATCGTTCGACCATGAAGACGCTTCTTTCCATCGACGAATTCGAAAGACTCCCTGAGCCAGAGCAGGGCGGCGGCTATGAACTGGATGAAGGAGAACCCGTCTACGTGTCCCCCAACAGCCTGGAGCAATTCCGGATTATTTTTCGGCTGTTTTCGCAACTCAGTGAGTGGGCGCAGACTAACAACCGAGGATTGGTCGCGGTCGACACTTGGTTTGAGCTTGCCCCAGGAGTAATTCGCGCCCCGGATGTTGCGTATGTTCCGCGAGAACGAATTGCCAATCTTGATCCCAAGCACGCACTGAAAGTCGTCCCGGCGCTGGCGGTCGAGGTCCTTTCCACCTATAACACCGCCCGTGAGATGAGCCGGAAGATACAGCAATATCGCGATGCCGGTGTTGAGTTGATCTGGGTGGTTGACCCCGAAAAATGCGAAGTCGACGTTTATAGCTCACTCCCACTTAGGACCCTTCGGCAAGGCGACAGCCTGAGTGACGATAAAATCCTCCCGGGCTTTTCCGCTCCCCTATCAGTGGTCTTTGAGCCCGTGCACTGAACGCCGCGTGTAGATGTGACGCTCTTGATATCAGTGCGCGGCGCCATGGACTGCGCTTCAAACCGGGGCTGAAATCCAAATTTTCTATTTTTGAGAATGAGTCAGGATCCTCATGAGTTCTGAAAAGCCCGGCAACGAATTAGCAAGCGCCGCGAGTGCCTACCTGCGCTCCGCCGCGCATCAGCCCGTGCTCTGGCACGAGTGGAACGGCGCGGCTTTTGCCCAGGCCCAGGCGGAGGATAAGCCGATCCTGCTTGATATCGGCGCGGTGTGGTGTTATTGGTGCCACGTGATGGACCGCGAGAGTTATGAGAACGCCGAGGTGGCGCGCGTCATCAACGAGTCGTTCATTCCCATAAAGGTCGATCGCGACGAGCGCCCGGACATCGACTCGCGCTACCAGGTGGCGGTGAGCGCCCTGACCGGCCAGGGCGGCTGGCCGCTCACGGCCTTTCTCACTCCCGACGGCCAGCCGTTTTTCGGAGGCACATACTTTCCGCCCGACGACCGCGCCGGCCGCCCGGGCATGAAGCACTTGCTGGAAGCCATCGCGCACAACTACCGCACAAATCGCGACCAGATCCACGAAAGCGCGGCGAAGATTTCCGCGGCTCTCAGCGAGGTGGAACACTTCAAGAGAGGGAAGGAACCGGCTGACGAACAGGTGGTGAAGGCGATTGTCGAGAACATTGGCGGCATGTACGACGCGCAGAACGGCGGCTTCGGCAGCGCCCCAAAATTTCCCCACCCCGCTGCCATCGATCTTCTCCTTGAAGCTCACCTTGAAACCCGCCAGGAGTGGCCGCTGAACATCGTCACCACCACTCTCGAGCACATGGGCCGGGGCGGCGTTTACGATCAAATCGGCGGCGGCTTTCACCGATACTCGGTGGACGAGCGCTGGATCGTTCCCCATTTCGAGAAGATGTCGTACGACAATGCCGGCCTTTTGGGAAACTATCTGCGTGCCTTTCAGATTACCGGCAACAAGTTTTTTCGCGAGATTGCCCTGGGGATTCTTGCCTTCCTTGAAAGCGTGCTTTCACATCCCGAGGCCGGCTTCTACGCCAGCCAGGATGCCGACATCAACCTCGACGATGACGGCGATTACTTCACCTGGACACTGGATGAACTGAATGCCGTGCTCGATGGACCTGAAGCGCGCGCTACCGCTCTCTACTACCACGTCGAAGCGGAAGGCGAGATGCACCATAACCCCGCGAAGAATGTGCTGTTCATTGACCAGCCTCTCGACGCCATTGCCGCGCGGATGCAACCAGACGAATCGAAGGTTGTGGAACTGCTGGCAAGCGCCCGACGCAAGATGGCCGACGCCCGCGCCCGGCGCGTGACGCCTTTCATCGATAAATCGATCTACGCGAATTGGAACGGCATGCTGATTTCCGCCCTGCTCGAGGCGTATCGAGTTCTGGGAATCGGCGGCGTGCGCGACCGCGCTCTCGCGACTCTCGACTTGTTAGTGAGCAAGGGCTATGACAAGGAAAAAGGGATGTACCACACCTTGGTGGATGGCGCGCCGCGCATCGAAGGCTTGCTGGAAGATCAGGTGTTCATCATTGCCGCCCTTCTCGACGCTTGTGAGATCACTGGAGCAAAGACCTATTTCGACCGCGCGCTCGAGCTCATGGAAACCACCGTGCGCCGCTTCTGGGACGACAAAGAGGGCGGATTTTTCGACACCGCTCGCGATCTGGCCGACCGCCACGGCAGCCTTACCACGCAGCGCAAGCCCTTTCAGGATTCACCCACCCCGGCGGCGAATTCGGTGGCTGCACAAGTTCTCGATCGCCTCGACGTGCTCGCCGACCGCGAAGATTACGGCGAAAAGTCAGAGGCCACGCTGGCGCAGTTTGCCACCAAGGCGGGGCAGTACGGAATGTTCGCCGCAACCTATGGCTTGGCGCTCATTCATCATCTGCGTGCGCCCGTCGATGTCGTGGTGGTGGGCAGCCGGGACGATGACCGAACGACCAGCCTTCTCCGCGCGGCATTCGATGCGCCACGCGCCGGTAAACGCGTTTTCGCTTTCGAGCCGGGAGTTGTGAAGGCGCGCGACCTGCCCACCGGTCTTGCCTCGACGCTCCCCGAACTGCCCTACGACGGCGTTCCCGTGGCGCTGGTATGCGAAGGCTTCGCCTGCCACGCGCCCGTTCAAACCTCCGTCGCCCTGCGCGAGTTGCTCCTTGCCAAACCCGCCTGACATGGCCGTATAAGTTGCGAAATTTTGAGGTGAATGCCGATTTATTCGACGCCTGATGTGCGTGGTACACGTTCCCACGACACCGCCCTGCGAGGCAGTACCGCGCTTGAGGATGTCGGCATCCTCAAACGCGATTCCGCCACCAACTATGGTTTGGCGCGGAGTCTAGCTCAGCTGGTGGATTTCCCGGATTCTTGAGGTGGTGATGACCTGATCGTGCAGGGGATGCTTGAATACCAGGTACATGCCGCGCCCGATGAACCCCGGATTGGGCATTAGCGGTGGCCCGCTTGCCAGAGACCCTTCCACTTCCACCTCGATGGGCTCGGGGCAGAGCGTGGGATGACCGGAAATACGCATGTGGGTGTCTGCGCGCTTAACCAGCCGGTAGTGATGATGTTGCGTTTCGATATCCACCACGGCCCCGTCGGCGAGGTCATTCAGATAAATCCCCTTTTCATTTCCAGCCTGATGGGCGGGGAGAGCGTTTGCCTGATTCACATTCGGTTGAGGCATCTATCAGTACCTCCTCCCTTCGAAGTCAAAACCACCCTTGTCGTGTGGCACGATTGTCACCAAACAGCGAGCTCTTATCACAAGTCCCTTGTTTCCATTGTTTAACAGCACGTGACATAAGATTTGTCGGACATTTTTGAGGGTGTAACAATGGCGAGTCGTTGCCGGGGGAGTGTAAAAATGCCTAAGAAAGCCCGAACTGAGGTCGAAAGCGCTAAGAAATGACATATAGTCCCGATCTGCCGATGGGCACAGTAACAAGATGACGGAATTCCTCACAATTCTCCCCCCAGGGAGAAATCTGACGCCCCTCGGCCTTGGGGATGGTCGCCGACTTGCTAACCTATCTCACCTTTCGAACCAAAATGGGCTCATTAATTCAGTTGCTTACCAACGGCCGGCTCTTTAAATGTTCCGATGTTCCGATCATCTGATGACCCGATAATTCTGGGGGATTTGATTTGACAATCACAGGTCACTTTTCTATTCTGAAATGCTTCGGCTCAACCGCTCAAGACTCTCGGCAAACCTCGCAAGTTTCCGCCTTGGTTTTTCCGAAGCCACCCTCAATCCCCAAAGGAAAACGATCATGCCCGGCATTATCAAAGAACGACTCTTCACTCCCGGTCCCACTCCGTTGTTGATGGAAGCCCAGGCACGCGCCCTGGCCCTGGGCAACATTCACCATCGCACCGAAGCGTTTCGCAAGATCATGACGGAGACCCTCGCGCTGCTGAAGTACTACTACGACACGCAGAACGATGTGCTGATTTTCGCGAGCTCCGGCACCGGGGCCATGGAGGGCTCCGTATCCAATCTCCTCTCCCCCGGCGAGCGCATGCTGGTGGGCACGGCCGGGAAATTTGGCGAGCGCTGGTTTGGGCTGGCGCAGGCTTACGGCATTGAGGCGGTGAAAGTGGAGTCGCCTTACGGCCAGCCCGTCAGCATCGACGCGATGAAGCACAAACTGGCGAGCGAAGGGCCGTTTCGCGCCGTGTACATCCAGGCTACGGAAACCTCCACTGCGGTGATGAACGACGTGCAGGCGCTCGGTGAGGCGGTGAAGAATTATCCGGAAACCGCTCTGGTGGTCGATGCCATCACCGGGCTCGGGACCTCTGACCTGCGCGTCGATGAATGGGGGCTCGACATCGTGATCGGCGGATCGCAGAAGGCCGTGATGATTCCGCCTGGCCTGGCCTTTGCCAGCATCAGCGACAAGGCCTGGGGCTTGATCGCCAAATCGAAACTACCGCGGTTCTATTTTGATTTCGCCAAGGAGCGCAAGAACCAGGCGAAGGGTGAGACCGCATACACTCCCGCGACCACGCTCGTCATCGGCTTGCATGCGGCGCTCGAATACATCAAAAAAATCGGGCGCGAAAATCTGATTGCCAATGCCGCGCTGCTGGCGGAAGCCTCGCGCGCCGCCGCCCAGGCGTTGGGGCTGAAGCTTTTCGCCGAGTCTTCCCCCGCCAATGCTGCCACCGCCGTGTTCTCTCCCGCGGGAATTGATTCCGGCGTCATCGTTAAAGAACTGCGCACCAGCTTTGGCGCGATTATCGCCAATGGCCAGGGCAGCATGAAGGGCCAGATCTTCCGCCTAGCGCATCTAGGTTATTACGACATCGCCGACCTGTTCGCCGTTTTCGCCGCTCTGGAAATTGCGCTGGTGAGGTTGGGACAGGACGTCGTCCTCGGTTCCGGTGTGAAAGCGGTGCAGGAGGTCTACCTGCACCACGCCCAATAATTGATGACTGGCGATCGATCAGACGCACGCGCGCGTTCGGAACGTGAGTTTTTTACACGGCGCGCATTCTTAAGGCCTAAGGAGCAGTAGGCGAGTCACGTGGTAGTGCAGCAACTGACCACTGACTACTGACAACCGACCTATGAAAATCCTGGTAGCTGACAGCGTTTCGGAACGAGCAGTGGAAATCTTGCGCGAGCAGGAATCTTGGGACGTGGTTTTCCTCCCGAACAAGGCGGGCGCCAAGGTCGCGGATGAAATTCGCGACGCCGACGCCCTGGTGGTACGCAGCGCTACCAAAGTGACCGCCGAACTGTTAGCAATCGCCGGGCGCCTGCGTGTGATCGGCCGCGCCGGCACAGGCGTCGACAACGTGGATCTAGCCGCTGCCACCGAAAAAGGCGTGGTGGTGATGAATACGCCCGGGGGCAACGCCCAGAGCGTGGCAGAACATACGATGGCGCTGCTGTTGGCGCTCGCCCGACGCATCCCCCAGGCCGATGCTTCCATGAAGGCGGGCCGCTGGGAAAAGAAAAAGCTCGAGGGGATGGAATTGCGCGGGAAGACCCTGGGCTTGATTGGCTTGGGCCAAATCGGTGCAGGCGTGGCGACCCTCGCCAGAGCCTTCGAGATGCAGGTCGTTGCTTACGACCCCTACGTTTCCTCCCTTCTGGCCGGCGAGCAGGCTGTGAAGCTTGTCTCGCTCGACGAGGTTCTGAAGACGGCGGACTTCATCAGTCTGCACGCTTCCTCCACGCCAGAGACTCACCACCTGATCAATGCCCGGACGCTGGCGCTAGCGCAGCCGGGCGTGCGCATCGTGAATTGCGCACGCGGCGAGTTGGTCAATGAAGCGGATCTTCTGGCGGCGCTGGAAAGCGGGCAGGTGGCCGGCGCGGGGCTCGATGTCTTCGAGGTCGAGCCGCCCAAGGATTCGAAACTCGTAAACCACCCGAGCGTGATCGCGACTCCGCATATCGCCGGCTCCACCGAAGAGGCGCAGGAAATCGTGGGTATTCGCATCGCCGAGCAAGTGCGCGATTTCCTGGTCACGGGCGTGGCGCGCAACGCGGTCAACATGCCCGCGGTTTCTCCCGAGGAATTCAAGAAGCTGGAACCCTACATCCAGCTTGGCGAAAAGCTCGGAGCGTTTCTTGCCCAGCTTGCGGGGGAAAGAATTCGTGAAGTGCGGATTAGTTACGACGGTGGATTGGCGGAGTTGAACACCCACCTGGTGAAAAACGCGGTGCTCAAGGGAATCCTGACGCCCGCGCTTTCCCAACAAGTGAACCTGATTAACGCCGGGGCCCTCGCCCAGCAGCGCGGCGTGGAAGTGGCGGAATTGCGCAGCGCGCGGCGCGCGACGTTTTCCAACTCACTGGGGATCGGACTTTACACCGAGGGCGAATCCGCCACGGGCGTGGGCATGGTGGGCTTGCGGGGGACTCTGCGCATCCTGGGGCTCAACGACATCGATATCGAAGCGCCTTTGCGGGGCATCATCCTGTTTATCCGCAATGAAGACGTGCCCGGCGTCATCGGCAAAGTGGGTACCATCCTCGGCGACCGCAAGATCAACATCGCCACCTTTACGTTGGGGCGCAACCCGCAAATGCAGCAGGCCATCGGGTTGGTGAATGTCGATAATCGAGTACCCGAGGAAGTACTTCAGGAGATTCGAGCCATCCCTGCCGTGCGCACCGTGCGGGTGGTGGAGGTCTGACCCCATGCAAGTCTGGGTGTTCAAGATCAACACCAAGCGAGGTTGGGAATTTGACGAGTACTTCCTCTCCCGTGAGCGCGGGGTGTACGAAATGGGCGACGAAGGCTGGATTCGCAGCGCTTCAAGCCTTCGCTACCTGCGTGAAGACGTGAAGCAGGGCGACCTCTTCTTTTGCTACGAGGTTGACCGCAAGCAGGTGGTGGGCGTCGCCCGTGCCGCCTCCAACGGACGTGACGCCGGCCAGGGATCGCTCGTCGATTTCTGCCCGCCGCGCCAAGCCGTGCGCCTGGAGAACCCCCTCGTGCGCAAACCGGACCTCGACCATATTCTCGCCTTCAGTCCAAAACGCGGTCGCGGCACGGTGCAAAAGATTGACCCCGATGAGTTCCGCCGCTTGCGCCGCATCATGGCGCAGAAGAATCCTCGACAGGCAGCGGCGTTGAAGCGGATATTTCAGGTTCAGTAGACGGCTGTCAATTATCCCTGGACTCTCGTGAGGTGTCGCGAAGATCCGAGAGTCGATTTTTAGCGGGTTTTACTGAAAACTGATGACTGACAGCTGAAGACTCTTATGACCCCCATCGCGAATTTCTTCAAGCTGAAGGAGCATGGCACGACGTTCCAGCGCGAAATCCTAGGGGGCATCACGACCTTCCTGGCGATGTCCTACATCATCTTCGTGCAGCCCGGCGTGCTTTCGGTTTCGGGCATGAACTTTCAGGCCGTGCTTTCCGCTACCTGTCTCGCCGCAGCCGTCGCGACACTCTTGATGGGGCTGGCGGCCAATTACCCCGTCGCTCTGGCGCCAGGCATGGGCGAGAACTTTTTCTTCGCTTATACCCTTTGCGGCGCCGTCCCCTTGGGATTCGGCCTCACCTGGCAGCAGGCGCTTGCGGCAGTGCTCCTGGCGGGCGTTTTCTTTATCGCCATTACGCTTACTGGCCTGCGCGCGCATATCGTAAACTCGATTCCCAATTCCTTGAAGTGCAGCATTGCCGCGGGGATCGGCCTGTTCATTACATTTATAGGGCTCGAATATGGCGGACTGGTGACGGCGGCGCCCGGCACGCTGGTGCGCATGGGCGATTTGCGGCAGCCAGTGGTTCTGGCCACTGTTTCGGGCCTGCTCTTGATCGTAGTACTGCTTGGTTTCCGCGTGCGCGGCGCGATCCTGATCGGGATTCTCGCCAGCACGGTTATTTGCGCGCTCATGGGTTTGGTCCATTTTCAGGGGCTGTTCTCGATGCAGCTCCACCTGGCGCCGACCTTCTGGAAGTTCGATTTGGCCGGCCTGCTCAAGGTTTCTCCGGCGCGCTTGGGGGCCGCGATTTTTGTGCTGTTCTACCTTGCCCTCTTCGATACGGTGGGAACTCTGGTGGGCGTGGGGCACCAGGCGGGCCTCGTTCGCGACGGCAAGCTGCCGCGAGTGGATCGCGCCCTGTTTGCCGATGCCGTGGGGACCACCGTCGGCGCCGCGCTGGGAACCTCTACAATCACCTGCTACATCGAATCCGCGGCGGGTGTTTCCGATGGTGCGCGCACCGGCCTGGCAAGCGTGGTAACCGCAATATTGCTCGCTGCTTCGCTATTTTTCAGCCCACTGGCGGCGATGATCGGAGGCGGGGTCAAGGTGGGCCAAGCCGTGCTTTATCCCACATTGGCCCCAGCGCTCATCATCGTGGGCGCGATGATGCTCAAACCCCTGCGCGAACTCCACTGGGACGATCCTACGGAATACCTTCCCGCCTTCCTGGTGCTGGTGGGAATTCCACTCACCTTCAGCATCGCCGATGGGATCGCCTTCGGGCTCATATCCTACGCCGTCGCCAAGCTGGCCACCGGCCGGGGCCGCGAGTGCCCGCCACTCACGTATGTATTCGCCGCGCTGTTCGTACTGCAATTTATGATTCTTTGAGGGGTAAGTTACGTAGTAATATCATGTTGTATATAACCAAACCGAAGCACTAAGGAGGTTGAAAAGTTGAAAAAGATGAAGAAGTCGAAGGAGATAGATCTTCAACTCCTTCAACTTCTTTGACTTCTTAAACTTCTTCTTAAACTCCTTCAACTCGCGCGTTGCGGCGCCACCGCGGCGGCAGCGGTGCTCTGTGAGTTGCGCATTTCCTTCCAGATATCGAGGTAAGGCTTGAGCTCCTGCATCATGGCTTGGAACTGGGGGAAGTTTAAGGATTGCGCGCCGTCGCTCTTGGCTTTTTCGGGGCAGGGGTGAATTTCCACAATCAAGCCGTCCGCGCCAATGGCAACGGCCGCCCGGCATAGCGGGGGCACCAGGCTTTGCCGGCCCGCGGCGTGGCTGGGGTCGACAATAATCGGCAGATGTGTCAACTCATTCAGCACCGGCACGGCAGAAATATCGCAGGTGTTGCGCGTGGCGGTCTCAAAGGTGCGGATGCCGCGCTCGCAGAGGATGACGTTGGAGTTGCCGTGCGCGGTGATGTATTCGGCGGACATCAGCAATTCGCGGATCGTCGAACTCATGCCGCGCTTCAACAGCACCGGCCGCGGGCATCGGCCTAGCGCCTTGAGCAAGGCGAAGTTCTGCATGTTGCGCGCGCCCACTTGCACGATGTCGGCGTACTCGGAGATCAGAGGAACATCTTGCTCACTCATGACCTCGGTGACGATGGCGAGGCCGGTTGCGGCGCGCGCCTTCGCTAGCAACTTCAGCCCTTCCAGTTCCATGCCCTGGAAGTCGTAGGGAGAAGTTCGCGGCTTGAAGGCGCCGCCGCGCAAAATCTTCCCGCCAACCGAAGCCACAAACTCCGCCGCGGCCATGATCTGACTCTCACTCTCGACCGAGCACGGCCCCGCCATCACCACGAACCGGTCGCCCCCAATAGAAACTCCGTTGATGGGGATCTCGGTGCGCTGCTGTTTGAATTCCTTACTGACGAATTTGAACGGTGAGGAGATTCTCACCGCGCTGGCCACGCCCGGAGCTACCTCCATCGCCTCCAGACAGGCGGTCACGTCGCCGACTCCGATCACGCCAATAACCACGCGTTCTTCACCCTGAATAGAGTGGACCTTGTAGCCAAACTCCCGGATGCACTCGCAAACATGATCGATTTGGTCCTGAGTCGCATCGGGTTTCATGGAAATGATCATTGCTCCCTTCCTCCCCCCTTAAACAAAAAAGCCCACTCAGTGGGAGTGGGCTGGCCTTGCGACGATGACTTTTTCGTTTGGACCAACGCCACTCTACCGGCTTGGAGTAGTGCTCCAATACCGGTAACTAAAGGACATAAACGAGTTGGCGTGGGTTCCGTCCATCGAAGAGGCAGTATACCTCAAGCCCCGAGGGCGTGCAAGGCTTATGCGCGAACCGTGATCACTGATGCTGACGGTCCGTGGGTTCGGGGGCACGGCAAGAAATATAAAGGGGAAAGGCCAAAAAAGAGGGGCTTCCCGAAGGAAGCCCCTTGAGCATTGCCTATCGACGTTCCGGGCACCGGAAGCGGAGGAAGAGGAGCCCCTCAGCTTTACTCTCGCCCCGCCTGCCTGCACCCTGGAAACTTGCTGAGAACCGCTCCTGTGGTGGGATCGATCGCTTCGTCCGGCCCGTTCACCTCTTGAGACTGGCCAGCTTTCGCAATTGCCACGAGAACCATTCTCCTCTTACCGAGCGTTCCTTTCGAGTCGAGCTTGGCACGATTTACGAAGTTTCCTTCGCTGGGGCCGTCACTGCGCCCCGGTTACTGATGATCATAGAAAGTGCGGCGGAACCGGTCAAGGGGTGAGGCACGCTCAACTGAAAATAGTTCCGATTATTATACATGCTGTTGTACCAACGTCAGATCGGCCACAAGCTATTGTAGAGTCCACGCATCAAATACGGTGGGTAGTGGTCTGGAGCGCAGATGCACTATCCCCACTCGCCTCTGCGCCGCCTGCTGATTCTCGACGAATTTGCGACGAAACAGCGTCCGTGGCTTCAATTCTCGGAGTTCGGCGCTGCCTGCGGCTGCTCTGTGATACTTCGCGATGATGGGTGAAAGTTATGAGCTGCTCCGCGAGGGCACGTTCCCGTCTTATTGACTAACTCCACGCCTGCCTGACGCCCACTCATCCCACTGGGCAAAGCTCTTCATCTGCTCATCCAGCTTTGTCCGGTGTAACAGCTTTTCCACCTCCGCCCGCGTCTGGCGCGGGGCGGGGCGCTCCGGGCTTTCGGCGAGTCCCCATACCAACACCGCGGCGAGAGCGGCATTATTCCTGGCCTCCACCGGATTTACAGCCTCATAAACGTCGGTTTCAGCGTGATAATTGGGAAGGTAAGGGGCCCATTCTTGTCTGGCGATCAAATTGGGGACGCCCGAGAGGAGAAAATCGAAGTTGTCGGTTCCGTCGATGGCCTCCAGCGAGTCGTCCGCTGCTGCCAATCCCGGGACGGCAGCAAGCGCCCGGTCGATGGGCCGGCGGAGATCTTCCCGGCCATTCAGATAAAAGCCGTTGGTGTGTCCGGAGCCCGTGTCAAACGTGATCATCGCGATGTGTTCGCCGATGTCTGCGCGGTGGTGCAGCACATAAGCTTCGGAACCGAACAGGCCTTGTTCTTCTCCGGTAAAAAGCACGAAGCGCACGGTGCGCCGCGGCACGATGCCGAGAGCCTTGAAGCTGCGCGCAATATCAATCAGCATGACGGCATTCACGCCGTTATCCTCTGCGCCGGCGCCCAGGTCCCAGGAGTCCAGGTGGGCGCCAATCAGCACGATTTCCTGTGGCCGCTCGCGGCCCCGTATTTCTGCCACAACATTCCGAGCTTGATAGGGGCCACCCAGGCGGCTGGGCAACTCCAATCGCACGCGAACCTCACCCCGGTCGGAAAGGCGTGCCAACCGCGCCGCGTGGATGCGCGCCACGATGGCGGCGGGAAAAGGGAGACTGGCGCCGCTCAATCCGAGAGGGTGGCGATAGAGGAGAACTCCCGGATGGGAAGACTGAACCAGAAGTGCGGCCACCCCGGCCTTTTGGGCTGCCGCGATCATTGGGCCGTCGCGACCGTACTCGGCGAAAAGGTCAGCCTCGGTCTTCATTTCCGGCGAGAGCACCAGGGCAATCGAGCCGCGCGATTTGTCGCCAAGCTGGGCGAAGGACTCCTTGCTCCCGTCACCCGCATTCACGAGGGGAGCCTCCAAGACGCACCCGCCCGGAGTGGGTGCGGTAAATGGATCAGCGGCGACACGGATGGGAAACTCCGCGGGCGCGAGGCACTCGGCGTGATCGGCGCCTCCGACCCACGACGAGGGAATCGTATAGGTTTCTGTCCACGTGCGATCCACGCGCGCGGCCCGAAAGCGATCGACGGCCCAATCCACCGCCCGATCGCAGGCCTTCGAGCCCGTCGGTCTTCCGCCGATTCCGTCGCAAAGCTCGCGCAAGTCATCGAGGAATGGCGTCGGCCCGCGCTCGCGTGCGGCGAGGAGTTCTGCAGCGTTGCTCGGCGGGTTTGCGGCCTCGGATTGGGGTGGCTTTGCTCGCGTCCCCGGCAAAAGCACAGCTAAGCTGCAAACCAAGCCGAGAGCGAACGCGATTTTCCGAGGAACGCCCTTCCGCACGATGATTCCTCAAATTGCTATGAACGGGATTTCCGCGGCCCGCGCATTTTGGCGGTAACGCGCGGGCGTGGTTGGCATCGGGCGCAAAAGTGGCTGCTCCGCCCCCCGACCACGATGCGCCGAATCGTATGGCCGCATCGCCGGCAGGGTTCGCCGGTGTGCTGGTACACCCGCAACTTGCTGAGGAACCCGCCCGGCCGGCCCTCGATATCGAGGTAGTCGCTGAAGGTCGTTCCACCCAATCGCACGGCGCGGTCCAGAACCCTGCGAACGGCCTTATAAAGCTGGTGAGCCTTGGCGGGAGAAACGCGGCCGGGCTGCGCGAGAGGATGAAGGCCCGCTTCGAACAACGCCTCGTCGGCGTAGATGTTTCCCAAGCCGGCCACGAGGTTCTGATTCATTAGCCAGCTCTTGATCGCGCCTTTGCGACCCCGCATGGCCGCGAGGAATTGCGGCTTGCTCACTATTTGTGCATCCGGGCCGAGTGCCCCCAGAACCTTTTCCAATTCCGGCTGGGTCAGGGAGCGGAGTCTGCCGAAGCGCCGCGAATCGCGGAAACGCAACTCTTCGCGGCCGTCGTCCAGGGTCATGAAAACGTGGGTATGCGATTCAACCGGCGCGTCGTGCGGGGTGACCGTGAGCTGGCCCGTCATTCCCAAGCGCACCAGCAGAAAGCGCGGTGCCGAGCCATCGTCCGCCGCCAACTCGACGGCGATTGCCTTGCCCTTGCGCGAGACCTTCGCCAGTTTTCTGCCCTCGATGGTTGACGCGAACTCTTCGACGGCGCCGGCGATGACTCCGGCATGGCGAATCTCGATGGCCGTGATGCGGCGTCCGAGAGCGCGCCGCACAAGGCCTTGCGCGACAGTTTCGACTTCCGGAAGTTCTGGCATAAACACTCAAGGTCGTGCGGATGCAGCAGGCACCAGCGCCACCACCCGCGTGGGGCCTCCTGAGCCGCCGCGTAGTTTCATGGGGAGGGCGATGAGGACCGCCCCCGCTGCCGGCAGTTGGTCCAGGTTGGCGAGGTTTTCCAGGTGGTAGAGCCCTGCGTGCATGGTGAGGTGATGGACCTCAAACTTTTCCGAAGGCCCATAGTCGACGCTGCCCGTATCGATGCCGATTGCCTTCGGATGAGCGTGGTCGAGCAGGTATTGGGCGGCTTCGACAGAGAAACCCGGAAAGTGCAGCGCACCCTTCGCGTCGGGATTCATGTAGCGCTGTTGAGAGGGCCAGCGCGAGCTCCATCCCGTGAGCATCAACACGGCTGTCCCGACCGGCATCGAACCGTGCTCTTTCTCCCAATTTTCGAGATCTTTCACGGTAAGCCGGTAATCCGGGTTTGCCCGTACCGACTCGCGAACGTCAATCACCACGGCCGGCAGCAGGAAGTCCTGCACGGGAATCTCATCCAGGCTTTTGCCCTTCGAATCAAAGTGGAGGGGAGCATCCATGTGCGTGCCAAAATGCTCGGGCAATTGCAGGGTGCGCAAGAAGTATCCGTCGTGTTCGTAGGTGGCAGCCGTGGTGGCGTGAAAGGGAGAGCGGGAGGTTCCTTCCGGCCAGAATGGAGATTGGTCATCCAGCGCATGGGTCAGATCGAGCATCTTCACCGAGCCCTTTTGGATGGCTTGCACGAGTTCGACGGCGGCGTCGGGCGAACCGAAGGCAACCGGCATCGCGGACAAGGCGAAGAGCGCGATAAGGCAGAAGGGTCGGATGCCGTTTCGGCGATGCATAAAACCTCCCTGGGGACCGGACGAAAGAGCAAGGCCGGCTTCTGATCAATACCCACCCGTGCCGCAAGCACAGACGGCAAAAAAGGTAGTGCTCGCCAGTTGTTGCCGGGATGAGCGTGATGCCGGCGTTAGGGTTTAGACTCCGACCTTGATGTCGGCGCCATCAACCTCGACGGGATAGGTCGCCAGCTTGATGGAGCTGTTCCCGACCAGTTCGCCCGTGCAGACTTGGTATTCCCACATGTGCCACGGGCAAGTTACCACTTCTCCCTGCAAAATTCCTTCACCGAGAGGGCCGCCCTGATGGAGGCAGGTGTTGTCTGTAGCGCAAATCTTCCCTCCGACGTTGTAGAGGGCGATCTCTTTTCCGTTCGCAACGACCGTCATCGCCGTTCCGGGCTTCAAATCCGAAGTGCTCGCGACCTTCACAAAGTTAGGCATCTACGCCTCCTCCATCCTTGATGAGGAATGTCGTCAACTCTGAAGTTTGGATTTTAGATTTTGGCTCGGACCTCGAGAACGGGGAGGCACACCCCTCGACCTAACATCTAAAATCCAAAATGAAGTGATTGACTCAGCCGATCTGAACGAGTTCCGGAGTCCCGGCCTTGCCGATGCGGACCGACTTCTTGAAGTCCTCGATCATGCTTTGGTCAAGACGAACTTCCGTGGGCCGCTTTCCCAGCGTCATGCCATCGATCTTCTCTTGCAGCCTCAGGAGAGCATAAAAAAGGTTTTCCGGCCGCGGCGGGCAGCCCACGACGTAGACATCGACGGGCACGATTTTGTCCACGCCCTGCAACACGGCATAGGTGTTGAAAGGCCCACCCACGCTCGAACAGGCCCCCATCGAGATGCACCACTTGGGGTCCGGCATTTGTTCCCAGATGCGCTTGACGACCGGCGACATTTTCAGCGTCACCGTCCCGGCCACAATCATCAAGTCGGCCTGTCGAGGGCTGGGGCGAAAGACCTCGGCGCCGAAGCGCGCCATGTCAAACCGCGACGTCGTGGACGCAATCATCTCGATGGCGCAGCACGCCAGGCCAAACGTCAGCGGCCAAAGCGACGACTTGCGCGCCCAATTGAAGACGTAGTCCACGGAGGTGATGACGAAGTTTTTCTCGAAGCGATTCTCGATGAATCCCATGCCTGAGCCTCTTTATAGCCCTCGATGCCTGACGGTCGCCCCGGTGGCCCTATGGCACCGCGCTAATTATACCCCGACGCCCACGCAGGATGGCAACAAATTCGGGCTCTCGGGGTCCCGCGAGTTGGGTCAGAAATCGTGAACGCCCGACTTCCTGTGCTGCGCGGAATTATCGGGAGTGGTAAATTTGCAGTCCACGCCTCCGCAATGAGAGGCCCAACAGAGGATGGCGCGAAAGTTGTAATGCCAAGCAATGGACCGGGGCGCGGCAAGCGGCGCTTCGCGGGCTTTGCCGAGGGGATGCTCAAGCCGCGCGGCTTGCTAATGCAGGTCGAAGAGAATGGCGATGGAACCAAAGGCTGGCGCAGCCGCCCCCGAACAGATGGGGCAGGCGGACTCTCCCACGGGAATTCCAGCGCCGGTTTCCAGAAGTCCCGCAGGGTGGGGAATCGCCGTCGTTCTCGCGCTGACGTTCGCGGTCTACATCCCACGCTTCGCTATCAGTTCGTCCACGACGACCGCGGGCAAATCCTGGAGAACCCCGCCATTCATACCTGGCATTCAGTTCCCACCTACTTTACCGCTCACGTCTGGGCGGGAGTCATGCCGGACGAGTGGGTAAATTACTACCGCCCCCTGTTTCTTTTGTGGGTGCGAATCAATGAGGCGGTACTTGGAAATCGGGCATGGGCATGGCACCTGACCACCATTTTGACCCACGTCCTTACCACGCTTCTCGTGTATCTCCTGGCGTGGCGATTGGGAATTGGCCGCGACGTGGCGCTTTTGGCGGCGCTGATTTTCGGCCTTCATCCCGCCCACATTGAGGCCGTCGCCTGGATATCCGGGGTCAATGAACCGCTGTTGGGAATCTTCCTGATCGCCTCTCTTCTTGCCTACATTCACTCGCGGACTGCCGGAACGGCCAGATGGAAAAGCACTTCGCTGGTGCTATTCGCCTGCGCCTTGCTCATGAAGGAGAACGCGCTAGTCCTTCCCGGCCTCTTGCTTGTCTACGAGTGGGTCTTTGGAAAGGATTGGGGAAGGCCGCTCGGGGCAAGGAGGGTTCTTACCTGGTGCGCGGAGGCTGTCGGCCAAATCTGGCCTTACTTCGTTCTGGTCGCACTTTATGTTGTGGCGCGGATTTACGCTCTGAAAGGGTTCACTCATATCGCGACACCGCTCAGCGCGGCGCAGTTGGTCTTCACCTGGCCATCGTTATTCGCGTTTTGGGTTCGGCACCTGGTCTGGCCGGCCGGGCTCAGCACCTATTACAACTTTCCCGCGGTGCTGCATCCCACCTTGAGGAATTTCGTCCTTCCCGCGATTTTCGATGCCGCGGTCGGGCTCGGAGTCTTCGCCGTCGCCCGGAGGTCCCGGCCGGGGCGTTCTTTGCGGTGTGGCTGGTGCTGCCCTTAATTCCTCTGCTTAATCTCCGCGTATTTATTGCCAACGACTTCGCTCACGACCGGCATCTCTATCTACCCTCGGTAGGTCTGGCCGTTCTCCTGGCCATGGCGCTGAAGAGGGTGTGCCGGGGAACGCCGCGATGGCTGGGCGCCCCCGCTTCACTGGTTGTTGTTGTTTTGGTCCTGGCCGCGGCGATGAGCTATGGAACCGTCACCGAGAGCTTCTATTTCAAAGACAATTTAACGTTCTACGCCTACAACCTTAAGCGGGCTCCCCACAATCCCGACGCCGAATCCAATTATGCTTCCACCTTGGCTGAGAGCGGCCAATTCGGGCCGGCCATCAACGCCTTCCTCGATGCGGTCAACTACAATCCCACCTACTGGACTCCGACCTACAACCTGGCTCTTACCTACTATAAAATCGGGAACCTGCCGGAGGCGGAGAGGTACTTTGTTCGGGCGATCCACATCAATCCCAATAAGTCGGACGAGTACTTTTACCTGGGTATGACGCGGTTCAAGTCCAGCCGGACCCGGGACGCCATTTCATGCCTGCGGCAGGCCATCGCGATGGACCCCAAAGGGTTTGTATATCACTTTGCCTTGGGAGTGATGCTGAAGTCTCAGGGAGACTTGACCGGCGCGCTTCAGGAATTCAAGGCGGAACTCGAAAACAATCCCGGCGAACAAGCCGCGGCCGCGCAGGTAAACGAGATCGAGAGCCAAATGCACAGGTAACCTGACGCGGTGGCACAGGCAAGAGTGCCTGTGCCACCACCGCTTCTAGCGACCCATTTCCCCCAGGTTTCCTGCATCGTTCCGTGTCCCCGACGGATTTTAGTGGCTGAAAATCTGTTGCGAAAGTCCGGGGATGGAGCAGAAAGTGCCGGTGGTTCGGGCGGTAAGCCAGAATGCGCATGGGCACAACTCTACAGCCTCTTCCACGATGGCCAGAAAATCTTGATGGTGCGCCGGGGTCTTGAAGAGGTGGGAACGAAAGTTGGCGCGGTTCAGCACGTGGTAAATCATGCCGCCCCATCCACCCGCCGGACTCTGCCCATGGGCCCATTCTATTGCCTCATGGGGAACCAAGGCGAGAATAAGGGTACCCCTTCCCCTGAGCCCAAGCCGCAAAAGAAAGTTCCTTCGGAATCGCAGACTCCAAAAGGCAGGAGTCTGCGCCAGCCAGCGCAGAGTAATTCTTCTCGAAGAAAAATAACTCTGATGTTCCGCCGCTAAACATCGCTCGAATGACTGCTTGGCGCGAAGTGCAAATTGCACGGCTGGCGCCGATAGCCCTGACCTTTGCCCCGTTCCGTTCGGCCCAGCTTGCAATCTTCTGCTCTGCATGGACACGCTCTTCCCCGAGATGGCCACTTCGCCATCCCCGGAAGGGGGTCAGGGGCAAAGGTGAGGTGGCGTGTGCGCAGTCGAGAGCTTGTGCCTGCCCAGTGCCCAACTCCCACGTACGCCTTTTGCACTTCTCACGTCCCGAAAGGGTCAGATATACTCACCCAGTGCAAAAAGCACGTGCAATTAGACCTGCAAGCTGGATTGCCACGTCGTTTCTCTTTGGCCTACCGGCCTTGACCTTTGCATTCTTGTTTCATTGGCTGGGCCCGAACCTCCTGCAGGGCGGAACTTCTTGGTGGCGCATTTTCCACTTGTTGCTAATTCTGCCGCTCACGTTGATGTTCACGGCAGCCCTTATCGGCGCGGCCGTTGATCAGCAGTCTCTGTCTTGGAAGGGTATTACGCAACGACTACGGCTTTCTGCTCCAAGTGCGACGACATGGCTTTGGGCGGCAGCACTCTCTGGCTTTATGTATGGAGGCAATTGGGCGGACCTCATCGCCGTGGCGGCATCGTGGCTCGCATTGTGGAGAGAAAAGACGGGTCAACGATGGATGTTCGGTGCGATTTTGATAGGCATCGTCGTCAAACGCTATGCCCGTCTCCTTCAACCGATTCTCCAGTCCATGAGAGTCTTCGATCCTTCTGCATTCCACCGAGAGTTCTTCAATCATTTCGGTCCTAAGGATTTTATGGGCATTCCTTTGCAAGGAGCCTGGTGGATTGTCATCTACTATGCGGTTCTAATACTCGTGTGCAATATCGGCGGGGAGGAGCTTTGGTGGCGCGGCTATGTCCTCCCACGCCAAGAGTTGGCCTTCGGAAAGACTGCATGGGTTGTTCATGGCATCTCTTGGTCGGTATTCCATCTGTTCATGCAACCGACTCTCTGGGATACCCTTCGCATGGCAATCACAGGTATGGCGCTTTCCTTTGTTGCACAACATACAAGAAGCACGTGGCCGGGCGTAGTCGGCCACAGTTTCGGCAATCTGCCCTTCTTTCTGAGCTTGGTCAGCGGCGTGACCTCCCATTGAGTCATTCGTTTGGTCAATCCAATTATGCGACTAGTGGCTTGCGGTTCATAAGCCGGAAACCAGAAACCAGGGACACCC
>CAZCVY010000030.1:0-47082 GCA_964501985.1 uncultured Acidobacteriota bacterium
CCATCTTCTCCGATTGCGTCAGGCTGCGATAGGCGCGTTCGAGTTCTTCGGTCTTTTGCCGCACGCGGTCTTCCAGCGTCTCGGTCCACTGGAGATTTTCCGCTTGCGCCTTTTTGAGCTCCTGGGTCATGTGGTTGAAGGAAACGGCGAGGCTGCCGATTTCGTCCTGACTCGTTTCCGGTAGCGCATAATCCAGGTGGCCCTGCGCCACGGCGCGCGTACCTTCCGTGAGTTGATGCACAGGCTTGTGGACGGTCAGCCAGATCAGCCAGCCGGTAAACAGGCTGACCACCAGAAGGGAGGCTGCGGTGAAGATCACCGCCCGGCGCTGGTGCTGCGCCACGGCAAGGTCCATGGCGGCGAGCGAAAGGTTGGTATCGAGCACCCCCAGCACCTGGCTGCTATCCTTGTGCGCGTGGCAAGCGGCGTTGGAACAATCCGCCTCGTTCTCGATCGGACGGATCAGCCCTAACACCCGGGTGCCGTCATGCGCGCTGTAAATGCGCATCCGGTCCGGCCGATCGAGCCGCGCCAGAGGCTGGGCCTGCGCGTGGCAGGCGTAGCATGCCTCAGCTTTCTTATCCACAAATTGGCCAACCTCTTTGCCATCGGTGGAAAAGCTGATTTGCCCTTCCTTATTGAAGATGCGGATGCGGCTGATG
Source organism: uncultured Acidobacteriota bacterium (assembly GCA_964501985.1). GTDB lineage: Bacteria > Acidobacteriota > Terriglobia > UBA7540 > UBA7540 > Bog-366. The sequence continues at coordinate 663 of CAZCVY010000030.1, forward strand.
CCATTTTCATGCCCGATCGTATTAATGATGTTGAACACATCTTCGCGCTCGTTGCGCAGCATGGAGTAGCGAATGCTGCGCCGAATCGTGTCGCTGATGCGGTCGGTGCTCTGGAAGATGATTTCCTGCTGGGATTGTCGCCACAGGCGGAGGTTCCAGTATCCATAGATCGAGAACACGAGAGCCATGCCCCCTACCACGCAAGCCGTGAGCTTGATCGCGAGACTATGAGTGATGCGCGTCATTTAAAGTCCTCGGGATACGGGATACGGGATACGGGGAACGGGACACGGGATGCGATACCTGCTACGGGACGCGTCAACCTCGAAGTCAATTTGTAGGATTCTGTAGTAAAGGCCACTGGTTTCTTCCAAGCATCGAGCTCGCTGTACCTCTGAATCACAAATCTCCTATCCCGAAGCGCGGGTGCCTTGTCCCTAATCCCGTACCCCGTATCCCGTCTATGCCTTAGTCACGAGTTCCGTTTCGCGTGTCCCCCTTCCCGTATCCCGTGTCCCGTATCCCGTATCCCGATCTTCATGTCCCGGGCTGTGCTCCATCACATTGAGGTACCGCACCGCCAAACTGAAGAGCAGGAAACCAACTCCCACGATCGACAGGGTTACGGCCACCTCGGTCCAGCGGGGGAAATAATGGACCCCTGAAGACGCCTCCAAACCGGTAATCGAGACGTTCAAGCGGTTCAGAAGGAAGCCGGTGATGACCAGCACGGCGACCCCGAAAAGGCTGTCGCGATCTTCGCGGATCTTACGGAAAAGAAGCATGGGTAAAGGAATGAGCAGGCCCAGCGTAATCTCCAAAACGAATAGGAGGGTCTCCGTGGTGGGTTCGCGCAGGTGAGAGAGCGCCCCACGACTCCACAAATCTTGAAATCTCAGCACGCCATAGATGGCAAGCACGACCGCCATCGCTCGGCCCAAAACTTCGAGCAAGGGCATTTCAATTTCCCGGCCAAAAGCGCGCGAACTCAGATTGGATTCAAAAATCACCATCGCCATGCCCACGCCGACCGCGGAAATGAAAAAGAACACGGGTAGCAGCGGCGAATACCAGTAGGGGTGCAGCTTGGTGGGCACGATCAAAAACAGACTGCCCAACGACGATTGGTGCAGGGTCGAGAGCATCACTCCCAGAATGACCAGCGGTATGGTCACGGCTTTAACCACGCGCAGCGGTTTGTCGAGGTGGAAACGTTCCAAGATCGCAGGTGAGAATTCCAAAGCCAGCACCGTGAGATAGAGCATCACGCACCAGGCAACCTCGAACATCACCGAGTGCGGGTTCCACATCACCAGCGGATGCCAGATGTTGTAGGGTTTGCCCAGGTCGAAAAGAAGCGCCACGGCCACCAGCGAATAACCCAGGAAGGCGGTAAGGATGGAAGGACGCAGCACCGGGTGGAACCGCTCGATGTGGAAGACGTAAACCGTCGCCGCCAGCGTGAATCCACCCGCCGCCAAGCCCACTCCGCAAAGCACGTCGAACCCAATCCAGATTCCCCAGGGGAACTGGTCTGAAAGGTTCGTGACAGCGCCCAGACCTTTGGCAAAGCGTAGCACGGTGGAATAGAAGCCCGCGGCAAGAATCAACACAAGCACCGTTCGCCAAAAAGTAAGTTTGGGGAGTCTTGACAAATTCATTGATCTACTCCGTTCATCGCCAATCGGCAGTCCCTTCAAGTGGCCATCACTTCGTTCGGCAATCGTGAATCGACGAGCTTTTCAATCGACAATCGGCAATTCAGATTTGATCGAAAGTCGGAACATTACTGTTTCTTCTCCGCCTCCGCCACTTCCTCCCGCCGGTTAGTAATCCACCAGATTCCTCCGAGGAGTAATCCTCCCAAAGAGACAACGTAGGGGATCTTCGAGAGCACCCGATACGTCAACAACGGCATGGGGTCCGTGGGCAAGTTCGCGGGGAAGCCCAGTTGCTCGAACGGCACGGCGGAGAGATAGAGCACCGACGTCCCGCCCACTTCCTCCTTGCCGTAAATGTGCTGAAAGTATTTCGAGGGATCTGCCCGCAGGCGCTTTTCCGCTTCGGCCACCAACTCGTCGCGCTCGCCGAAAATGCTGGCCTGCACCGGACAGACTTCCGTACAGGCGGGCTGTAGCCCCTTTGCCTGCCGCGGCACGCACATGGTGCACTTCTTCACTTTGGGCAAAGCCGCTTTCCACTCATAACGCGGAACGCTGAACGGACAGGCCATCATGCAATACCGGCATCCCATGCATTTGTCGGCATCGTAAACCACCGGCCCTGCTGCAGTCTTGTGCAGGGCGCCCACCGGACAAACTGACGCACACGTGGGCTCCTGGCAGTGCATGCACAAACGCCGTACGAAGACGCTCCCATGCGTCTGGACCACACTGAGTGTCTCGGCGGACAGTTTGCCGTCCACCTCGCCGTGGCCCTGGGCGAAGGCCACCAGGGCCTCCTCGCTCATGGGCCTTGCCGGCAGATCCTTGGCGGCGCCCGGTTCGTCAAGCGGAAGGTTATTGGCGATCTTACAGCCCGTTGCGCAAGCCCCACATCCGATGCAGCGTGTTGTATCAACCAGAATGGATTTGCTCATTTTTTAAACATCTCCGCGAGTGCTGGTTGGGCATACTATCCGTGTAAAAGGTCCAACCCATTAAAGGTCTAAGCACGCCATGTGCCGAGAATTTCATCAGTTGAGGCACATATTGGGCCTTATAGTCCGAATTACCTGCAGCTCAGTTGCATTTGGGATTCACTGCTGTGAAATTACGCAATCGGACCATCCTAGGCGTGGGAAACCTAACTCCCGGCGTGGTGCATTTTTGCGGGTCGATACATCTTTGCGGAAGACTGGATGTCAGGGTATTCTTCTGAGAGGCGAAGTTCTTTTCATTGAGGTTGATGCGAAAGCGCTCAACCCGCTCAAGACCACAAGTATCCATAACGCGGCGCGAATGGTCGAATGTTGCGCGACAAACCCGATCAGGGGGGGACCGGCAAGGAAGCCAACATAGCCAGCCGTTGAGACTACGGCGAGGCTGGGACCGGGTGCACTGCCTTCAATGTTCCCTGCAGCGGCAAACGTATTGGGAATAATCGTGGCCAGACCTGCTCCAGCGCACGTAAATCCCACCAACGCCCAACCGGCATTGCCGAACAACAAGACGAGGGCAAGCCCTGCCGCGGCCAAAAGAGCCCCGTAACATACGAGGTGGCCGCGTCCAAGCTTCCCAGTGAGATAGTCGCCTGTCAGGCGACCTCCAGCCATGGCACCGGAGAACACCGCATATCCAAGAGCGGCCAATCCTGGCCCAGTGAGAACCGAAGTCCGAAGATAAACCGCGCTCCAATCGGCGATCGCACCTTCAACGAGCATAATCGAAAATGCAAGAAGAGCGAGCGCGCCTAGTGGTATAGACCACGTAATCGTGCCTCCGGATGCCACTTTCTCGGCACCCCCAGGTGCTGAGGGAAGCGGAAGCCACCTGAATGCGAGTATGGACATTGCGGCAAGTGCTATACCACTGACCCAAAAGTGAATCCCGGCCGGAACCGCACGCGAAGCAACCAATCCTCCTAACGCAGATCCAGCCATTGCACCCAAGCTGAAGAGGGCGTGGAATGACGACATGATGTGACGCTGGTATCGCCTCTCGAGCATCACGGCGTGAGTATTCATCGCTACATCCATCGAACCAGCCATCGCCCCATAGAAAAGAAGAGCGACCGACAGTGTTAGGACCGTATTGGATTCGGCAATCAAGGGCAGTGCGAGGCCAAACCCCAATGTCGACCCAATCACGATGCTCAGACTGCCGAACTTGTTGATGAGCCATCCAGCGGCAGGCATGGCGAGAACGGAACCGATCGCCGCCATCATCAACGACCTGCCCAAAACGGCGGGAGAAAGATGGAGGTGCGCCTGAAAGGCAGGAATCCTCGAAGCCCAGGTTGCGGTGATCAGCCCATGGATCAGAAAAATTAAGGACACGCTCGCGCGTACCTGTTGGAGGCTGCGTTGCTGCATCAATCGGATTCCATCCGATCCGGGCTTCGATTTGTTGAGCGGGTAGCGCAGCGGAGCCGCAACCAAACAGGATCTCCACAGAGGCCCCAGAGGCAGAACGCCAAGCACGTTTTTCTCCGTGCGCTCCGTGCCCTCTGCGGTGAATCTTCCCTTACTCCCCAGTCGCCTAGAATGTCGATGTGTCCAGCGCCAACACCCATGCCCCTGCCGCGTACTAGCATGAAAAATTCTTGCTTTTTTAGCAAGAATTTTTCGGCTCCGCATGCAGCGACCGCGTAAATAGAGGCTCTGAACGCATCGACATTCTATGTGACGGACTGCTCTCGGCCCTGTTTGGTTGCGGCTCCGCCGCGCTGCGCTACCCGCTGAGAGCGCTATAAATGCATCACCGCAGCCTGAAGATTCACGCCTCGTCCCAGGGGTTACGGAGAACGACGCCGAGGCCGGCGAAGTCCTTGACGTTCCGCGTCACGAGGGTAAGCCCGTGCTCAAGGGCCGTGGCGGCGATGACGGACAGCCGGTAAGGGTGTACTACGGTGGGGGGTCGTGAGATAATAAGGGCATGGCGATGGGACAAACAGAGAATCTGAGTCTTCCGGACGGACTTCAGACCGAGATTGAAAAGGTGGCGCGAGCTCAGGCGCGCACGGTGAATGAAGTGCTCGCCGAGGCGGTGGACCGCTATAAACGGGAAAAGCAGTGGCAGGGTTTGAAGTCCTATGGCCGCCGGAAGGCCCGCGAACACGGCATCAAAGAAGGCGACGTGCTACGACTGATCGACGAATCCCGCCGAGAACATGCGCAAGGATGATTCGGGTCACGGCGGACTCCAATATCTACATCTCCGCAGTGCATTTCGGCGGCCCCCCCCGATAGGCTTCTCGACCTCGCCCGTAACGGCATTATCGAACTCACCATATCCGATGACATCCTGGGGGAAGTGACGCACGTGCTGCGCGACAAGTTCGGCTGGTCGAAAGAGGCTCTGTCCATGGCGCAGGCGCGAATTGCCGACTTCACGGTAAGGGTGGCGCCAGCCCGGAAACTTGCCGCGGTGAGGGAAGATCCCGACGACAACCGCATCCTCGAGTGCGCCGTCGAGGGAAAGTCGGAATATCTCGTGACGCGAGACAAGCATCTGCTCAAGCTCAAGAGCTTCGAAAGCACGCAGATGATCAAAGTGGCGGATTTTCTGGATATCATGCGGGCAGCGGGCTCGCCTTAGAACTCACACCCATCCCAGGGGTGGCGTTCAAGCGAGGCCTCCAAGCGGGCCCGACGCGCGGCATCCTGCATGGTCGTGAACCCCGCCTCGAGTTCCCCAATACACACGACGCTCAGAAACAACGCGCCCAAGTCCTGAGCCGCCACCCAGTTCTGGACTTTGGGTTCCGGCCCCGGTCGCATCAACTCTGAAAGAATATTGGTGTCGAAAAGAGAACCGCCGGTCACGAGAGGTCCACCGGACGTGCGGCGGAGGGGTTGCGGCTGAACATCCGATCGATTTTTTCGTCGCTCAGCAAACTACAGATTTCGGCAAAGGCATCGATCAGCGCTTGCCCCACGGCTTACGCCGTGGGCTACCGTCTTTCGGCCCTCCGGGCCTGGGAGGGGAGCACATCAGCTCACGGCGCGGGTGGCTGAAGCCTTAGGTTAACGCCTATGGGCCGTTCGCCTGGGCTTTGTTAGTTCACTCGTGTCCAAAATAGGAGATGAGAGTCGGCGGGCGATCTGCGGCTTCGCCGCTTGCTATGCGGGCTGGCTTCGCCTGCCCGGAATGCTGTGGTAACGCCCAACCTCATCCTCACCGCGCCGGAGGCTGAGCCTCCGGCGCGGTGAGGATGAGAGAAATCGGACGATTTCAGCCCGGAAGGGCGAAGCCCTTCCGCAGAACGGCGCGGCGGAGCCGCAAGCCGCTCCCGTTTTGGACAGTAGTGTTGTTAGTTCGCCCGTTGGGGCTGAACGCGGCGGCCATACTGCAGCATTGGGCTTTTCTCGTGAGAAATCCCGGCTAGCGGGTCGATCGTCGGCAGGAGCACACCCAGAAATCGCCACCTCGAAGATTTTCCGCAGATGAGGATCCAACGGCAAGAAGCATTCAGAGCGGGTCGGTCTGTGCGCCAGGTCGGATAGTGGGCCAGGCTTTCGGTCAACACGCCGTCCAGAGCGTGTGCTGGCCCACCACGGGCTAGGCAACCTCACGGGCGCGTGCCAAAGGCACTTCCACGGCCAGGCCGTTTTACGACCAAGTGGATTGTTTAACTCGTAACCGCCGCCGTCTTTTAGCCCCAAAGGGGCGAAATAACGAAGCCCAGGCCAACGGCCTGGGTCAATGGCCCCCCCATCAACCCCGAGCCCTGAAGGGGCGACGTACCCAACCCCCAGGTAAGCCTTCACCACGGAGGCACAGAGGAAGACCGGCGGATGCTCCGCGCCACAGGCTGCCAGGGAGGACGGACTCCCCTCCTCCCCAGGAGGAGAAAAAAGAACGGTTTCTGACACGTTTCGCCCCACCCCTGCGCGCCACATCCTTGGGTAGGCCGTTTCCGGCAAGTAGAGCGGTCCTCGATCTGTGGCAGCCTGCCCGCACAACCCGCCTCAACTCTGACGGGTCTTGATGTCCCGGCTCTCAACTCGCGCCCTGCGGCCGTCGTGGATACGTCAGCGGCGAGACGGTTCCAGACTCAGAGCTCAGCCGCTAAATCACGATTTGCTCTCAACTCGCAGCGTCCTCCCTGTACATCCTGACAGACCAATCGATTAGACGCTATGCCCTCTTGGTAGCGACGCAAGCGTGCCCACTTTCCGGCGCGTTCCGGGCCACCGACATCATGTGTAGTGGGTCAGAGCCCTGGATAGGCGATTCGCGTCCGAGTCAAAGTAACAATCGCCTCGAAGCATGCCCACGATCGCCCAACGCGAAGAACACGCTCGGTAAATCAATCTGATGTAAACTGTCCTGATGTAAACTGTCCTGGCACAATAGCAAGGTTTGTGCTAGGACTGGTCAGCAGCTCGCAGCGGTTCGCGCTGGCAGCGGTCGACTTTGCGCGTGACCTAGCCGAGCGTCGGTATGCCCAAGCGTGAGAAAACAGTTACGAGCGTTCAGCCCCGGATCCTTGAAATTGACAATCATGCCAAGGTGTCCCAAGTCCTTAAGGGCATAGCCGGGAAAGCAGACCTCAGCTGGTACAGCGAAGAGGTAGCCAAGACGGCACGGCATTGGCTTCGCCTTGGAATGCATCATCTGGTGGTTTCCCGCCGTCTCATCTCCAAACCTCAAGACTGGAGATCGGCCGTATCGCGTTGTTACTACGCCGCATACAACGTCTCTAAATGCGTGCGGTACTGCATTAATGGTTGCGTAAGGTTCGACGGTGGTGATCATAAGTTAGTTGGGGACTTGCCCAACGACTTTCCTGACCGTGCATCATGGAGCGCGTTTCTTGCGGAATTACGCCAGGATCGCAACTTCGCCGACTATGAACCCTGGACAAGAACGAGATTTCGGCTATCGCACTCTCCCGGGGAATCCATTGGACGCGTCCAAGTATTTACTAAGGAATCAAAGGTCTGCCTCCGAAAGAAAGGATGGGCCTGAGTCATGAACGAGTTGGATAGCTCGGCGATGAAAGAGGAGATTCGAAACAAGTTCTGCAAGCTGACTGGGTTAAGCCACATTGACATAGAGGAAGAACCGATCGGCCTGGAAACCTTCCTGCGCTTCAAGGTGGGCCAGAACGCGCCGCTGCACAAACAGGCGCTCGCGATCATCAGCAGAGAGCTCAGCCCGGATGGGGAATTTCATGGACGCCTGACACTCGACATTGTAAGGGAGAAGTATACTCTGAAATCTAGAGAAACCGATCTTCTGAGGTCCCTCATTGCACGGTCGCTCACCGTGACGAGCGACCAGGCCTCGAAAGAATTCACCGTTGAGTTCGTACCCTTCAGAGGCGGCGAGGAGCAGACCATTACGCAGGCCGCTAACCATGTCATCCTCGGGCGGCGTGGCGTTGGAAAGTCGAGCCTGATCCTGCTAGGTGTTCGCACCCTCCAATCGTACGGGGATGTACCGGTCCGGATAGACCTCGAGCCATATCGGGGAAGGCGCGACCCAGCCTGCGTCGTGGAGGTTATTCGTGAGGTGTTCAGAATCGCCGCTGCGCGTTACTCGGCCCTCGGTAATCGCAGCGCTTCTGAAACTATAACACAGCTTGTAACAACACTATCTCGGGGTGGACTTGCAAACCTCTCTCAAGACAAAGTCGAGGGACTCCTCCCGGAAATACGCGGGATCGTGCGGGAACTTACCCAGAAAACCAAGAAGCAGCTTTACGTGTTCCTCGACGACGCACACAAAGTCTCAACCGAACTGCAACCCTTCCTCTTCGATGCGATGCATTCGGTACTGATAAGGAGCAGGAGCTTGGCTCAATGTAGCTGCGGTCAAACATTTGACGCGGCTTCGAGATTCTGGCCACAATATCGGCCTCCAGCCCCCTCATGATGCCCAGTTGATCGATTTGGACCTTACGCTGACAGACCCCAAGGCTGCCCGCGATCACTTGGTGGCCATATTGGATAAGTGTCTTTCAATGTGTGGGATTAATCGTCGCGGGAGCATCATCGCGGGTGCTGCGGTGGGGCGGCTTGTCTGGTGCTCTGCGGGGGTGCCAAGAGATTTTCTGTCTTTATTCCAAACGGCGATACAACATGCTCTGCAGAATCACAGAAGCCGCGTCGGAGTCCAGGAAGTAAATATCGCTGCTGGGGAATCTGGTCAGACGAGAATGCAGGACCTCGCGAATGATACCACAGAAAATGCCGAATCTCTTCGGGGCTTTCTCGACAGGTTGCAGCGTAAATGTCTAGATGACCTGGGGTCTAATTCTTTCCTCGCCAGACAGGCGCCAAGACACGCTGGGTACGCGTTCCTGCAAAAGCTTATGGACCTACGGTTGATACACCTTCTTCACCCGAGCATCACACCCGGTAAAGCGGGAGAGCGTTACGAGGCCTATCTGCTCGACTACTCATTCTACACTGGGGTGCGTCGGCGGCACGGGCTCAAAGAACTTAAAATCAGCTCAGATGCGCCACCCAGATATGCCGAACTCAGAAAACTGCCGAAGATCGACGTCGAGGCTTTGGTTACAGCGGCCTGAACCCAACACGAAACTTGGGCGGGCTGGCGAAAAGTGAAACACTGGATAGAGTCGGTTGGCCGCTGACCGTGCGCTGCCCGCTGAGTCGCTCCGCAGAAGGGGAACCCGAATCAGCCATCTGCAGCGCTATAATTCACCACGACGTGGCGTAGCCACTCTTCTTTCACCTACTTGCACCCGTAGAGTTAAGCACTTCGCTGTAACCCTCTGAAAGATGGCGTATTAAGCTCTCCTGCTATACTTCGACCGTTTGGTTTCGTGGCAAGTGATCATTCATTCGCCTCGATTTTGTTCGTCGCGGCGCCTCAGTCAGCGGAGTCAATCAGTGCTTAGCCCACGACTCCTTAATCTTCTCCTCTTCGGGCTTAAGAGCAGTTCGAAATTGCTCGGCATTGCGCTTTGCCTCCATCGCGAAACTCGCCAAGCGGGATGCCCTGACGACGCGAATGCAGGTCCCGAAAAGGTGCGGCAGATGCGCAAAGAACAGGAACTCCCCCAGGTCAACCTCCTGGAGGTCTAAATGGCCGTCTTCCCTTAACGAGCACTGAATTAATGGTGCATCAACGACGATTACGGGGAATGCCAACATAAGTGGGGCGACGTGGCGGCGGTCAGTCGGCCGGGCGAGGTGTTCGCACGCCTTCGCTGCACTTAGCGCGGCAGAGTACGCGGGGTCGGATTCTTTACTAAAGGCTTGCCGGAACGAGTAGCCGATCGCGCCCTCTTTTCGAAACCAAGGCAGCGTCTCAACGAACTCATGGATTCGACTAACGAACGCATGCTTTGCTTTTTTCGAGAGCACACCGAATGCGAAAATGCGATTGTAACCGGAAGCTGCGTCCTCCGATGTGAGAAGCACCCAGGGCTTTGGGCTTGACTTGCACTCGATAGCGAAGTAGATCTCGATGATTCCCAGGAAATCAGGATCTCGTAAACTAGTAAGCACGTCGATTTCTCGACCCTTACCCGTTTCGGCATCTATATATTGACTTGACGGGCGAACCTCAAAGCCTTCTTTTCGAAATGCGGCGGCAGTCTGCATCTCAAGCGGAAACCCACTGCCCTCTAGCCACTTCTTGACGCTGCTAATCACTGTAGGTTGTTGTTTCATGTTCTGTGTCCTCCGGAATTGGAATCCAGGCCAACTCTCCATCTTCCGGCGAAGCTTGAAATAATTCATCATCAGTGTAGGTTGAAATCCCCCTGGATTCAATGTGTTCCACGCTTCCTTGTACAGACTTGCACCGGTGGAGTTGGCGCTTCGATGTAACCACCTGAAAAGATTGTTGCCTGGGTTCTCCTGCTAGGCTTCGTCCGCTTGGTTTCGCAGCAAGCTTCCGGTCGTTCCGTCCGCCGCCCCCAGTCCCCGGCAGATTCATTGTGCGGCGTCGGACTCACCGGCCGCCCACTTGCCGATCCGTCGCCAAACCGATGATGTGGTCTGCTTATCAGCTCTGACGGTTAGGCCTGCGTGAACGGGAAACCGGAAAGTTGGGTTAGCGCTTATGGGCCTCCTGCCTGCCCACCACGGGGCCGAATCGGCCCTCTCCTGTGGGCACCCACGAGGGGCATAGGCGTTTACCTAAGGGCGGAGAGCCCGTAAGCCCGCGTAGCGGGCGGTATCGTGTAGCCCACGGCGCCAGCCGTGGGGTGCGAAGAGGAAAGAGAATCTGTGAGCCCCACAGGGGCGAAATAACGAAGCCCAGGCCAACGGCCTGGGTGAACGTGACCCAAACCGATACCTGAGCCCTGAAGGGGCGGAACAATCCTTTTCAGCCCCACACGCACCGCCCATCGTGGCGATTCCGTGCGCGTCCAGCGATTGCCGGGTCGGGGGGACAGCTATTTCGCCCTTTCAGGGCTGGGGTGTAAATCGGGGGCCACCTGAACCCAGGCCTTCAGCCTGGGCTTCGTTATTTCGCCCCTTTGGGTCTAAATCAGGGGCGGGGCAATCCGTTTCGATCCCACACGCACCGTTCGTCGTAGGCGATTCCGCGCGGGTCGATTGCGGCGCGGGGGGCAGGGATCTCGCCCTTTCAGGGCTCGGGGTGAAAATTGGGGGGCACCTAAACCCAGGCCGTTGGCCTGGGCTTCGTTATTTCGCCCCTTCGGGGCTAAATCAGGGGCGGAACAATCCTCTTCAATCCCACACGTAACGTTCATCGAAGGCGATTCCGTGCGCGCCCAGTAGCTTCCGGAATTCCTCTTGAAAGCTGGCCACGCGGTGGTGGGTTTCTTGTTGCGCGATGTAGTCCACAACTTCTCCCACATCCTTCGCGCTCACCGAAAACGCGCCGTAGCCGCTTTGCCAATAGAAATTCGCCAACCCGCGCCCTTGCGTCTTGACCCACTTCGAAGAACTGGTCTTCACTTCCTCGACGATTTTTGCCAGGGCGAGGTTCTTCGACAATCGAAACAGCGCATGAACGTGGTCGCTCATGCCTCCGACTTTCAGCGCCGGGGAGTCCTGGTTATTGAGAACCGCCGCCAGGTAGGCGTGGAGGTCTTCTCGCACGGGCGACAATAACATCGGCTCGCGATGTTTGGTGCTGAAGATCAGGTGAACGTAGAGTTGCGAAAGCGATTGCGGCATGGGGGATCACCTATCTCGCCCTTTCAGGGCTGGCGGTAAAGTTGGGGCATTATCTTAACCCAGGCCGTTGGCCTGGGCTTCGTCATTTCTCCCCTTTGGGGCTGAATCAACAGCTCCCTGAGGGCTCAGAATATTGCCAGGGTTCTTCCGGGCCAGCAAGCACCTGCACGTGTAGTCGCCTTGTGGGAAACTGGCCGCGGCCGGGTTAACGTGCCAGCCCAAATGCGTGTTTGCCGGTCACCTTGTGCAGGTGTGCAGGGCTGGCGATTCAATTCGGATTGAGCCACTTTTCAGAAATCTGTAGAGTCTGCTATAGAGTCATTACCGCGTCCCCGGCGATGAGGATCTCACGGCCTGGCTCCCGTCAGATTGATGATTTCGGCCCCTTTTTGTCCCGGCGCTGACACCTGTCAAACCAAGCGAGCGGTCCCGTGAGGCGGAATCGCTCGCTTGATTCCCGGTGTTGTTTGGTTTAAGGCTGGCGAAGGAAATTTGCCTCGAAGGCGCTCCAGGCACTTGGGCCAAGTTCGCCCAGACAGCCGAATGAGGGAAGCCCTCCGTCCTGACTGGTGACGCCAACAGCAAAATCAGGAGAGGCTTGCGCGGAGATGAATTCGCGGAAGCGCACGAATTCCGCTTCGAGCCACTTCGCGGCTTGCTCACCGAATCGCACGCCACGGGCTGACTGCTCCGCCCGCGTTGGAGTAAGGTGGCAGACCCAGCCCCTTCCGTAGGGATCGGAGGTCAATAACTCGGGTTTTTCGGCCAGTCGGTAGTTCACCGCGGTCACCCGCCCCGTGAGCGTTGAGGAAATGTTAACCGCGCGGCCGTTGTTTTCCAGGCGAGCAAGCGGTTCCCCCACGGTCACCACATCGCCGACCTTAGGCAGGACGATTCGGCCGACAGCGCCGACTGCGCGCGCGATCAAGGCGTCGACGCCAATCTGCAAACCGCCGATGGGATCTGCTTTTACCCAAGTGTGTTGGCTCGAGAGGTGAATGCCGTCCGGCACTTGGAACAGCGCGTCAAATCCGTAGTCCCCAACCACAGCTCGGGGGCTGGTGGAGGTGGACGGGTGGGCGACGCGCCACACTCGCCACTTTTCAATTCCCAAGTCGATCAGAATCAGGCCTACAAACATGAGTGCCACAAAAATTGCGACCATCGTTAGCCTCCAGACACAAATCTCGGTGCGCTTCCGCGCCACATCACCAGCGTGGCTTTAGCCGAGCAGCATTTCTTGCACGAACTTCTCCCACTGGAATTCGGGGACCAGGCTCAACACGTCCTCGATGGCTTGACCACCGTCTTGCAGACGAACTTCCGATCCGGGGCTGAGACGCGTGTGAAGGGCGCTGACGGATTCCTCCATCCAGCGCTGCGCCAACCGTCCGTGCAGCAGGTTCTTCATGTTGCCATCCACCGCCGGAGCTTGCACCGCTACCAGCCAGCCCACTCCGTAGGGATCTTGATGGGCGAGCGAAGGATCGCGGAGGACCTCGGGGTTGACCTCAACCACTTCGCCCTCGATGGGTGAGAGCATCTCAAAGCGATGGCTGCCGCGTCCGATCGCCCATCCGCGCTCGCCTTGCCGCAGCCAACGTCCTCGCGCCGGGAGCTCGATCTGATCGACTTGGCCCAATACCCGCGCGGCAAAATCGTCCAGGCCGATGCGCACCAGTTGGCGAGATTCTTTCATCGCCCAGGTGTGGCCGGGGTGGTAGGCAAGGTTCGCAGGCGCTTTGAACCCTCCCACCACGTTCATCGGGAAGGCCGCGGCCTCTGGGTGAACTTCCGGCGAGGCGCTCTTCGCTTCCATACGGTGTGCCTGCCGCCTCTGTAGGTAATAATCGTGCGCAACCAAAAGAATGAACGTTACTACGACCAGTGTCGGTACCATTTGCCTCTCCCCCGTGCTCAGCTACCTCGCTGCGAAGCCGCGCACTTGAATTCCGCCTTCGATAAAGGCAGGTCAGGGGCCAACCTCGACTCAAAGAGAAACCTCGACTGGATTCGTAAAGAACTAAGATTCTTACGGTTAAGGAGGATTGTGAGACTCAGTCGAGGTGGGACAACTTTACCGAATTCGCGGCCTTCGTTGTATTTTTCAATACCGTTCTTTGAAAGCCTAAGACGTTGTCCAACTGAATAGCTGTGTTATCTGCTGGATGGCGGGCTGTTGCACATCGCAATGGCACTCGTCCATTAATTCAACAGTCGATGGCCGTGCCGATTCGTCGTTCCGTCCTGATGCGCCACCCTCAGGCCCGACATTCCTGAGCCGCTGACGGAAACTATCTTTGCACATACCCAAGCCCGTTCCGGTCCTTGATAGGCCCCCGCGCCACTGCTATTCTCACTCGGTATGAACGTATTGCGCGGGCTTCCTTTCGCTAACGTCAATGTGGTCGCCGCATATTCAATCTTCATCGCCAGTTATTTGGTTTTTGCTCTCGGGAAGTTCCCCGGGCTCAAGATTGATCGGCCCGGCGCCGCGATTATTGGTGGGGTGGCGATGGTGGCCTTCAGAATCGTTCCCCCGGGCGAAGCTATACACTTCATTGACTTTCCCACGCTTGTCCTGCTCTTTTCGATGATGTTGATCGTGGGCAATCTGCATTTGGTAGGGTTCTTTGAGTGGAACGTGGAGTTTGTGCTGAGGCGGCTGAAACCTGCCTATTTATTGCCTGCTGTGGTATTTGCCTGCGGCGTGTTCTCGGCCTTCTTTGTAAACGACATCGTCTGTCTGGTGATGGTGCCCTTTGTGCTCGCCATCACCCGGCGAATGAGGCTAGCGCCTCTACCTTATCTATTGGCCGTGGCCACCGGGTCGAATGTCGGCAGCGTCGCGACGATTACGGGGAATCCGCAAAACATGTTGATTGGCTCGTTTTCGGGAATCAAGTACCTCGACTTCTTCTTCCATCTCGGCCCGGTCGCGCTGGGGGGATTGTTTCTGAACTGGGCGGTGCTGCACTGGATGTACATGCGACGCAAGACGCAAGTCGTGCCGATGGAAACCATCCACGTGGCTCCGCGTGACCTCTCTCGGATGACTAAGCCGGCCATCGTGGTCACGGTGGTGATTGCCGGATTCCTGCTGGGTGTGCCTCCCGCGATGATGGCCGCGTTGGGCGCCGCCTCCTTGCTTATTACCCGGACCACCGAGCCGCGAAAGCTTTACCAAGAGGTCGATTGGGGGCTGCTGGTGTTTTTCGTCGGCCTCTTCCTGATCGTGGGTGGAGCGGAAAACGCGGGTATCGTGGCCCGCCTGCTCACATTCGCCCGCCACTGGAATCTTCAGCGCCTCGGCGTGTTTTCCATCATCGTAGCGCTGTTCAGCAACATCGTGAGCAACGTGCCCGCCGTGATGTTGCTGAAGTCGCTGGTCCCCGGCTTCACCGATTCACACACGGCATGGCTGGCGCTCGCGACGGCCAGCACACTGGCTGGGAATCTCACCATCACCGGCTCCGTGGCCAATATCATTGTGGTGGAAACGGCCAAACCGGAAGTCAAAATTGGCTTCTGGGATTATTTCCGCGTCGGCTTCCCCATTACCGCCCTGACCCTTCTGTTCGGATTGCTCTGGTTGCACATCAGCCAAGCATAGATTCGGATCTCGCCCGCACTTTCCTCGCGAAGTGAGGGCTCGTCGGCCACGATTTCCTCCGATCGATGATTGCCAGTTTGTTTTTCCCTCCCAAGCCTGACCTGCGGGGTAACTACAACCTACCCGCGGACGTCTGTCATAAGGATGAAGGCGATTTCAAAATGGGGGGGATTCTATGAAGAAAAGATTGACCTATTCATTGGCTTTCGCGTTCGCTTGCGGACTCTTTCTGATGCTGGCGGGAAACGGCGTCGCCGCTGACGAGCCTGCGAACGTTGCCGGCAACTGGGAGATGTCATCCGAGGGACCTAACGGGACCATGACTCAGACCCTAGCGATCCAACAGGACGGCGGCACAATTAAGGGGACCCTGACGGGCCGCCGCGGCGCCGCGCCGCTGGAGGGGACCGTCACTGGAAGTCAAGTCAGCTTTACCGTTAAGCGGCAGACCCAAAACGGCGACACCATGGTCATCGAGTACACCGCGACGTTGGAGGGCGATTCGCTGAAGGGGAAGATGCACAGCGAGCGGTTCGGCGATCACGACTTTACGGCGAAACGCACGAAATAGTGACGCTAGAATTCGCCCACTGCCCAGCCGGGGGAAAAGCTCTTACGCCGCGGGCGCGGGTTCACCGGCCGGATGCAGCAAGGTACGGCGCCAACCGGCATCACTGCCCAATCACCTCGAGGCTCTCCGAATCCGCTTGAGTCCCACTCGCGGTTCCCTCCTGGATCAACTTCCTGCTGGCATCATTCCAGCGCAGGCGAGTGTTCTGGCTGTCACCCTTTTCATACGCATAAGTCTTCCCATCATCATCGTACAGCGTGAAAGCGGCATCGGCTCCAGGATAAACGCGTAGCTTGGCAATCTTCTGGGCCTCGACGGTGTTTTCGATTGCAGACCCCAACGGCAGGATTGACCCCGCGCGAACGAAGAGCGGAAGCGTTTCGATAGGAGCATCGACTTGAATCGACTGCCCGCCGTGGATGCGTTCGTTCGTCCAGAAGTTGTACCAGTCGGCGCCAGCGGGAAGGTAGACTTCGCGGCTGGTCGCGCCTTGCTCGGTTACTGGCGCAACCAAGAAAGCCGGGCCAAACATGTATTCGTCGCGAATATCAGCCACCTTCGGGTCGCTTGGAAAGTCCATAAAGAGCGCACGCATGTAGGGCGCGCCAGTCTGATACGTACTGTGCGCAAGCGAATAGATGTACGGCAGGAGCTGATACCGCAGTCTCAGATACCGTTCCAGAATCGGCTCCGCCTGTTTTCCATACGACCAGACCTCATTATAGAGGCGGCTGCCGTGGGCGCGGAAAATCGGGAGAAAAGCGGCATACTCGAACCAGCGCGTGTAGAGCTCAGGGTAGTCGTCGTATCCGCCCACGTTCTCGCGCGCGTCGGACGGATCGAGCAGCGGCGGACGTGCGGGATGATGCTCGCTCGGCAAGTATTGCCAGCCGCCGATGTCTTGGGTCCAATACGCGATACCCGAAGCGGTGAAGCCGAGGCCAGTGGGGATCTGGCGTTTGAGCGTATCCCATGTAGGAGAGATGTCGGACGACCAAAACATCGTGCCATTGCGTTGCGCGCCAAGATAGGCATCTCGAGACAGGACCAACGCGCGATTGTGGATATCCCGCAAAAACCCCGTATAGATCGAAGCAGTGTGAAACAGCGGGTAGACGTTGTAAAACTCGGTGCCGGGGCCGATGGAGAAGTAGCTGCCGTTGGGAGGCAGATCGGGCTCGGTTTCGTCGGCCCAGATCGCGTCGAACCCCTTGCTTATGATGTTGTTACGGATTGTCTCCCAGTACCACCGGGCGGCGTCGGGGTTGGTCGTATCGATATCTGATCCGGCGCGGTCGTACGGCAGGCCGTCGGTGGGGGTGGCGTCGGCGAGGTGTTCGAACCATCCGTTCTTCAGCAGTAAGTCATAGAATCGAGAGTCCTTCGTAAATCGCGGCCACACGCTGATCATGGTCTGGAAGCCCATTTTGTGCAGTTCGCGATTCATCGCGGCGGGGTCGGGCCACTTGTCGGGGGCAAAGTCCATTTCCCCCATTTTCGTGTAGTAGAACCAATCCACGACCAAAATGTCCGCGGGAAGATGCCGCTCGCGATATCCCCGGGCCACGCTCAGCACCTCGTCTTGCGAAGCGTAGCGCTGTTTGCACTGAATGTAGCCATACGCCGCTTTCGGCAGCAGCGGAGTAGCCCCAGTTAGTAGCTGATAGCCCGAGTAGATTTCGTCAAAGGTGCGGCCGGCAAGCAGGAAGAACGACACGCGGTCGCCCACCTCCGACGTCCAGCGCGTCTGCTCATTGAACCCCGGCTCGATGACCGTTTTGGAGGGGTTGTCCCAGATGATGCCGTAACCGTAATTGGTCACCATAAACGGTACGCACACGCTGGGGCCGCCCGTGGCCAGGTAGTTGTGCCAGCAATCCACGCGGTGTCCGCGATGGTCGAGGAAGCCTTCCTGGTTCTGGCCGAGGCCGTAATAATGCTCATCATCGGGAGAAGCGAAGCTGGCGCCGACTTGGTAGAACCGCGGGTCAGACGGGCGGCGCTCCTCCAGCAAACCGGCGTTACCGTCTTTGTGGTTGGGCACCGACATCCACCAGCCGGTCATGTGCAGCAGCGTCTTGCCCTCGGGTGTCCGGAACGATATATCCGCCCCAGGCGTGGAGCCGCTGAAAAACTTGCTTATATCGATTTGAGTTGCGACCGGTTTGCCGGGGCGGCCCCGAGCCATGCTGACGGTCAGGCGGGACGATTGGTAAACTTCGCCCTGCGCCGATTGTTGGCGCGACCATCCCTCCGCCGCGGGAGTGGCGACGAACCCATAACCGGGCTTGGCCAGGGCGCGGTCCTTGTTAAGGCTAAGCGTTACGCGAATGATGTTCGGCGCATAAGGTTCGAACACGATCGTACTCCCGCCGTGATCCAAAACGACGGGGGAGACCTGGGCGTTGGTGGCCACCACCGAGATCAGGATGAGCATTAGTAGTTGTGAGGCTCGGCGGGTAATTCCCGTTGGATAATCGTGGGTTCGTGAAAGCGGTGGGTTGGAGATCGTTGAATGAAGACTGCGAAGAGAATGAGGTTCGTGCACTCTGGCACCTCCGTGATGGGTATTGGCGCTTGTGTAGCGCGGGCGTCTCGCCCGCTGTCGCGGAAGCGTCCCGCTCCCGCAGGCGCGCGGGCAGGATGCCCACGCCCCAGAAGCTGTGAAATAATTGAAAAAACCGCGTTTTTCCGCGCGCAAGTCGTTGAAAGTACGCGGGCGAAAATCGAAAAGATCAATAAATTCACAGCTTCCCAGCGGGCGGGACGCCCGCGCTACGAAAAAACTCCGTCACAATGTCGTGCAGTCCTCTATGGATTCTGGTGTCCCGGGGCGCGAGTGTAAGCACCCGCGATCACCCTCACATGCTTCCGTACTTCATCCAGGCAGCGACGATATCTTTCCCGTGGAACGCCCACGTGCGTTCGTCGAGGCGTTCCACTCCCTCGCGCGGCCGGATGTCGCGTTCGCCCCGCGTGGTGAATTCCACTTTCACCTCGACGGGGCCGGAAATGCGGTACGGCTGGACGTCTCCCAGGCGTTCCATGGCGCGCTGAGCTTTCTGGCGAATCAGGTCACAGGCGACCTGGTGGGGAAGCATGTAACCGGCGGTGCGGCTGACGCCGGACTTTACCTCCGCGCACTCGGCCTGGGGAATTAAATCGTGCAGCTCGGCGCAAGCGGCGGTGTCGCCGGACAGCATGATGACGGGAATCCCATAATATCCCGCCAGCATCGCGCGCGCGCCGAGTTCACCGGTGGGTTTCCCATTGACCCAGATATTCTCGATTCCCACGGAGTCGAACGAGTGGCTCAAGATGCCGTTCCGCGCGCCCGCCATGGCATGCTGGCCGATAAAAATCACGGCGCTATAGGATGAATCGAGTTCCAGCGTGGGAGAAACTGGCCGGCCGGTCAGCAGGCGCGCCTTGGGATGAATGTCCAAGGTAGAGAGCGACTGGCCGGAGTCGTGTCCGTCGAGCACCACCACCTCCGTCGCGCCCCCCGCCAGCAAGCCGTCCACTGCCGCGTTCACCTCACCCGTCAGCAGCTTGTGGGATTCTTCCCAGCGCGGACTCTTGTAGGGAAGGCACTGCAAGTCGCTGTCGAAGATTCCGCTCACTCCTTCCAGGTCCGTAATCATGAAAACCTTTTTGGCTTTGGAAGTCTGTGCGAACGTGGCCACGCCGCCGGCGGCGAGCACGATGGCCAGTGCGACAAATTTACGGATTCCGCGGGGGATCATAAATCTCTCCTTTCCAGCTCATGTTGTAAATCCGCCCGAGATCATAATCGATTGCCGGCAACTTGTCGCCGCATTCCATGGGGTTGGTATGGGTTGGAAATGAGCCGGCTGCGGGAAATGAGCAATACGATTCCTTTCGACCCCTCAACGGTGTAAGCTGTGTTCCGTGCGAACCGCAATTTTAGGGATCGCTCTTCTTCTGGTCGCCCTGCCGTGTCCGGCGCATGAGCAGGCATTCAAACCCTCGACAAACTCCTGCTCTGAAGCCGATTTCAGCACGGCCACAAAGCAAGTCCAGACGAGCAGCGCGGCACTTTTGGGATTGCCCATCGGCAACGGCATGCAGACCTGACTCAGGTCAGTCAAAGATTGAACATGAACTCATTGCTTTCGGTAGAACGAGACACACGATGGGAGAAGGGGCCGGTGTTCGTTCGGTGGGGAGAATGTTCGAGGGTCTATTCATCCTGCTCTTAATGACTCTCCTGTCGTGGCGTCTGATTCTCATAATCCCAATCGAACACCAGGTTCACATTGCGCTGGCAGCGCTGCTAACGATGTGGGGAGGGTCCGCCGGAATCATATTCGGCCGACTATTGACGTACCTGGAGACCCTCAACCGGTTCCGAACCTTACTGCGAAGGGTGACCATCGCACTGCATAATCACGATATCGATGCCGCGGTGTCTATCGCTGTGCGGCACAAGAATAGCCGTGAGGCCAAAGTGATTGCGTCTGGTCTTACAGGATTCCAAGCGGCCATGGCTTTACTTCCAGACCGGGAGGTCCTTGAAATCGCCAATCGAGCGATGAGGCGCTCGGCGAACGTGGTTCAGGGAGAGTTAAAAGAAGGTCTTTGGATTGTTGCTTTCGTAGCGGGGTCGGCCCCGCTGGTCGGAACGATTGGAGCCGTCTTCGGCATTATCGATTCGTTCCCTGGCTGTGGTGCGGCACGGGCGACTTGCATGGCAGCCACCTTCGATCATCTTTCCGTAGCCTTACTTCCTATTGCCGTAAGTCTCTTTGTGGGAGTGCAGGCAATGTGGGGCTATAGGTACGCAATTGCAAAATTGGAGGCCCTCGACCTCGTCATGCAGACCGGTGCGAGTGAGTTATTGAATCGTCTTGCGATTTACCTGGAGAGCCGGTGAGTTTGCCGTGCCCAATATTCATCTGTGAGTAGCCGCCCAGCACTCAGTTCCTACTTGGCGACCAAGCATATGTCGCCGAAGCTGGTGTGGGCGTAGAGCCGATAGGGGCCGCCGCCCTGATATGTCCACGTGTGGCCGAGCCAGCCGTGCAAGATTCCGGCGGATCGCACGTGGAGCCAAACCGTGGCCACGGGCATCGAATTCCGATAGGGGGGGTGACGAAGGATGTTTCACGTGCGCCAGGAGAACCTGCCGTTTGTTGGTAGTTCGCATGAGTTTGTTGGAGCTGAGCAGGGAAACACCGACGTTTCGGTATTCCTGTTCCATGGGGAACCCGGATCGGGACCGGGTCCGCATCGGCATCCTTATGACGAAATCCAGTTCATCCGTGAAGGCCGCGGAGTGTGGACAGTCAGCGGCAAGACCTTTGAGGGCCGGGCGGGAGACATCTTTGTCATCAAGGCGGGCGAGGTCCACAGCTTCAAGGCGATGGATGACTCACCCCTCGTACAACTCGACGTTCACCTCAGTCGTCGTTTCATCCAAGAGAACCTCTAGAGCTTCCGGCGGTTGCCCCGCCGCCATGCAAAAACCTGCTATCTGGTACTTCAATACTATTTCCCCGCTCCCTGCCATACGCTATATACAACCTATGAGAACCATCGACCAAATTGTGCTGTCTTCCGAGGACTTGCAAAACCTGAATTTGATTATCCAGACATGGGGCGCGGAGACCGAACTGCTTCGCCAGGACATCAAGATTTATGAGCTCGCTGCGGTCGAGGCAAGAAGCGAAGCCATCTTTCTCCTCAACAGCGGCGAGCATATCGCCATCAAGACGTTCGGCAATTGGGAAATAAGAAGAGCGGACGGCTCGACCTATGAAAAAGGCCGGGGCTGGAAAAGCCTCTTCGGAAGCTGAATCATTTTCCGGGCAGCGACGGTTGTACCGGCTTCTAACGAAGCCGTCCAGCGGCGCATGGGAATATCTAAAGCATTTGCCAACGACGCGCACTTCCGGGTCGCTGGATTTGAAACGTTGTTTTGTGCGAGGTAGCGCGCACCCGCCGCTTGTACCCTGCCCCGGCTCGTCCTCCGGCCCCGTGTCTGGAGCCGCTTTCGCATGGCCCTCCAACCCGGGTGCTCTGACCCATGGCGTGGTAGCACCCCGAGGCATCCGGGTGACCCAAGCGGATGCATTCCACCCATTGGACAGAGGCAAGAGTACCTGCGCCACACCACATGCCGCCCATGATAGGGATTGCTCCCACGTCCCCGAGTGGACATATCCCGATGTAGTGCGGTCCAAGACAAATCCCGGGTGCCCGTCAGTTTACGGTTAACGTCAAACTAAGATTGTGTTGAAGAGTTGACGAGCCAGCAGTCAATGTTCCGGTGACTTTAATTGAGTAGGTGCCGAGCGATGTTCCAGGATTAACTGGGCTGGTCCCGGTTCCCCGTCCTCCGCCACCGCATGCCACCCATAGCATGAGGGAGGCGGAGATCAAAGCCAGTGGAGCCCAGGCGCGGCACCTAGCGAAACGCCTCATCCCCTCTACGCATGCGCCAAATACAGCAAAAAGAACCAGCATCCGAAGCCAGTTCCAGTGAGTAGTCGGCGGCTGTGGCCTAATTCCACCACCGGAGGCTGCGGTCGTTGTCACTGTGACAGTGATCGGTGTGGCGCTCGACGCACTCAGGGTAGCGGAGGAGGGAGTCACCGAACAGTTTGCCTCCGCCGGCGCGCCGCCACATGTCAGACTCACAGATCCGGTCAACCCGCTGGCTGGAGCGACAGTCAGGTTGTACGTCGCCGTCTGGCCGGGGGTTACGGTGGACGATGTTGAGGATCCCGAGGCGGCCGCCAAAGTAAAATCCTCTCCTGTGCCCGACAGCGGCATCGATTCCGGGCTGTCGGCAGCGTTGTCCGTTAGCGTGAGCGTCCCGGCTTGCTGGCCGGACACCGTGGGCGTGAAGCTTAGCGAAATCGAACACGAGCTATTGACTGCCACGGCAGCACTACAGATGTTGGTTTGGGAGAAGGGTCCGGTGATATTGATGTTGCTGATTTGAAGGGGTGCATTGCCAGTGTTGGAGACCGTCGCGACCTGAGTCCCGCTGGTCGAAGACACTAATTGTCCGGCGAAGCTCAAGGAGGTCGGCGAGAACCCCACGACCGGAAGATCGACTCCGGTTCCACTCAGCGGGATCACGTGTGTGCCCTCGAAATCAGACGCAATCACGGTGAGGGCTCCAGACCGCGGGCCAGTTGCGGTCGGCTTGAATTCCACTTCCAAGGTGCAGTAAATATTCGCCGCCAGCGTAGAGGGGCAAGAATTGTCCAGAATCTGGAAGTCCCCAGATATCGCGACGCTGGAGACTGTGAGCGGTGCAGAGCTCGCATCCCCCATCGACACGCTCTGCGGCGAACTTGCGGCTCCCACCCTCTGATCCCCGAACGAGAGTTCCGGCGGCAATATGCTCAACGCCGTCGTGCCCGTGCCGGATAGGGAGAGAACCTGGGGCGAGCCATTGCCGGTGAACGGAATGGTCAGTGTGCCGCTGACAGCTCCTAGGGCGCTGGGAGCGAAGGTGACCGTCACCGTACACGTCGCGGCGGGCAGAAGACTTCCCCCACAGTTGTTGGTTTGAGAGAAATTGGCGCTCAGATTGAATTGCAGATTAGTCAGGGTGGCACTGCTGGAGTTGAACAGGGTCAGAGGCAGCGAGGCCGTCGCGTCAACCAGCACCGATCCAAATGATAAGGACAGAGGCGAAACGCCCAAGGACGACGGAATCAATCCCGTGCTCGCCAGATTGATCACCGTGGGGCTACCCTGACCGCTACTCGCGACGTTTACCGTCCCAGTAAAGACACCATTCGCGACGGGCGCAAAGGACAAGGAGACACGACAACTGGCATGTGACGCCAGGGGCCCAGTACAGTTGTTGGTTTCGGTGAACGGACCCGTAACCGTAAAGCCACCGACCGTCACCGGCTGGACGTCGGCATTCGTCAAGGAAATCACTCGTGGTAGTGGCGTGGCGCCGACGAATTGCGTTCCGAATTGCACGCTTGAATTGGGGTACGCGTACTGAGTGCTTTGCGTGGAGGGTACGATCGACTCGGAGCTCCTCAAGCCGGTCAGGGAAACTGTGTAGTCGCTCGGCGAATTGCCAGTGGTGATCTGCAATTGGCTGGAATCCGGTCCGTCCGCTCCCGCCGTTGGCTGAAATTGAAGGTTGATCGTACAGGACGCGCCCGCTGCCAGGGATGCTGGGCAGTTATTGGTCTGGCTCACGTCCCCGGAGCTGCTTTCGACAGTGTTCGATGAATAGATTTGAATGGTCTTAATGGCGACGGCGGTGGGATAGTCCAAGTTGGTAATCGTCACGGTTTGGGCAGCGCTTGTTGAACCCACGAGCTGAACGGGAAATTCCAGATATTCGGGGGAAACGAAGAACGGGGTTATTCCCACCGGCGAGTAGGCCTGGCTTGGCGGAAAGGCTTGGATGTTGAAGGTCTGCGAGGCGGGTACAGCGTTAGTGGAAATCGTCAGGGTGCCGTTAGCAGGCGCCTGCGGGTTTTCCGGGTAAACGATGAGCGTGCATCCACCGCCGGGCGCAAGGGACGAACCACACGTTCCCCCTTCGAGGGTTAGCGTGCTGGAGGCATTGATGCTATTGATCGTTAGCGGCGAACTACTCACGTTGCGCAATTCCATGATGGGGACGAACCAAGGAGAAAGACTGAGTGCCGGGCCGGTGCCCGGGCTCATTTTGGCAGCGAAGATTGCCCCTGGGAAAGCGAACTGGGTGAATGCTTGGGGCGGGGTAACTGGATTGACAACGGGAAAATCAATGGGTACATTGTTGCCTCCCCCTAGACTCCCGGCCACATAGGCATTGCCGCTGTTATCTGCCGCCACGCCGGCCCCCGATTGGGAGGTTAGGCTGCCTGCAAGATAAGTTGAGAAGATTGGTATCCCGCTGGTGTTGAGTTGGGTAACAAAGGCGTCGGCGCCGGACTCAGGGTACGAGTTTTGCTGAAGGCTCGACTCTATCGGCTGCAATGACGGAAAGTAGTTTGAGGGTGTCGTGCCGGCCACCCACACGCTGCCGGAGATGCCCAGGGCAATATTTGCCACTGTACCGGCACCGATGAGCGTGGAATAAAGAAGCGAAGCTCCATTGGGATCCACCTTGAGAACGTAGACTTGCGGAGCGACGCACGCCTCCAAGGCGGACTCGTCACACGAGGCCTTATAAGCATTCATGGTCACGGGGAAATCAGGAGAGGCCGCGTCCCCGGTGACATAGACGTTGCCAGACGCGTCAACGACAACTGCGGCTGCGGTGTCTGAGGTCGCCTGGCCGTAGAACACGCCTCCACTCCCACCCAAATTGGTCGAATACACCAAGGCAGATCCATCCGGAGTGAACTTCGCCAGGAAGTCGCTCCCTACCCCTTGCTCAAGGGGGTTCTGAAGCGGAACAGAGCTGCCGTCGCCCACAACATAGGCGCTACCAGAACTGTCCACGGCAATGCCGGTGCCGATAACCCCCACGTCTAAGGCACCAAGGCCGAAGTAGGTAGAGTAGATGAACTGCGTGCCCGCAGGGTTGAGTCTCTGAACGAAGGCATTCGAACAGCCTGTGCAAATCTCCCCAGCGAATTGCGCCTGAAAAGCGTTCACGACCGGGAGATCATTCGAGGCAGTAGTGCCTGTGATGAAGGCGTCACCGGAAGAATCGACGGCAATCGCGTTGGCTACAGCGTTGCTGGGCCCCAGAAATGTTGCGTACTCGAGCGTGCCTGTGGGCGAGAACTTGGCGGCAAATGGTGTATTACAGATCGAGGGACAAGTGGTCTGAAAGGCTCCCGGAGTTGTAGGAAGTGTGGGGGCGCCGTTGCCTATGATGTAGGCGTCGCCCTGGGTATCGACCGCGATGGCGCGCGGCCCGTCGGCTCCGGTCGGGCCAAGGTAGGTGGTGTAGATTACTTGAGTTCCCTGCGAATTGAGCGCGAAAACGACGGCCTGGGTCGTGCCTGCTCCATTCACGGCGAGTATGTATGCATTCCCGGAGCCGTCAATTCCCATCCCGACTGCGCCGACGCCTAAGCCGCCTATATTTGTATAGGTGGAATAGGCGAGAACCGGGTCGATAATGAGGGGGCGGCTCCGATCATAGGCCCCGACCTCAAAACCCACCTCGGCGTGTCCCCTGAGAACGTAATGGCCCTCGATAAGTTTCGCCCCGTCGCCTCGGGCTTCCGCGCTAGAGAGCGCTTCGTTTCCTTGAGCATTCTGCCCTGTGCTCTCATCATCGATTGGTTGGTGAATGCGCGGCTTGCGGAAGCACAATTCGCCGCCGTCAGCCTGGATCAACAGGTCTCCGTTGGGGTTAATTTTGGATTTTAGATCATGGATTGAGACTTCTCGCTGCGTCTTATTCTGCACCTTGTCCCCTGGCGCCGACGGCTTTCCGCCCGTTTCCAGTCCCCCCCTGAGGGTGAACCGAATCTTTGCCGGGTCCGCGCCGGGCGCAACGATAAAGTCATATTCCAATTGCGCGCTCTGGTCTCCGTGGTAAACCAAATCAATGCCGGGATAGATTCCCCGGTATCTCACCTGGGCGTAGATGGGGATTCCCACCCGCCACTTCTTCGGATCGTTTCCGATGTAGTAGTTGCTCTTCCCTGGCAACAAGTCGGTGCCGCTCACTCGCACATCCCGGTTTGCGCCCACGAGGCGCAGGCTGACGACTTCTGATGGTGCGGGCTGGGGATGGTCATCGTTTTGCGTATTTGGTTTTTGGAGGGCAGGATCATGCCGCGACCTGTTTCGGTTCATTGGTGTCTTGTCGCTGGCTGTTGGCCACCGGTCCAGACTCAACTTGGCCTCCCCAGGGGCAAGAAACAAGTCGTAACCGCGTCCATGGGCGAGGAATTTCACTTCCGGATCTGCCTGGCCATCGTTGCGCTCAAAGCTGAGGGGGAGCCGACCATAGGCTTCCGGCGATCGGCGAGCGGAGCTGCCCTGGCCCTCGACGATCTTGGCGGTGGATACCTGTTCCGTTGCCGCTGGAGTCGAAAGGCGTGCCGGTACGCGTACCGGCCGATGATGCACGGGCGTCCTGCGGAAATGAGAATTGCCATTGGCAAAGCTGACGAAAATGAATAGAGCCAACAGTGCCGAACATCCGCTGGACCGGTGCCGAAAAGAATAGGAGATGATGTCGTTCATCGTAACCTCGGGGTTCTTGGACTTCCCGGCCGTCTCTAAGGAGGACGGCGATAGAGGAGTGATTACCACCAATGACCAAGCATGTCAACATCGCTAGCATTAATCTCTAGCATTAAATAATACGGACACAATGTACGATCTGGCATGCGAGACATTCCATCATCCTTCGAACCGCAGGCGGCACAGACATCCCTGCATTTTTATGCGTTCCTAACCTCGCTTCGCCACACCTGGCATCAAGTGCTCACGGCAGCCGAGAAGAGCAGGGGCTAGAGGCGGGGGTTGGGGATTCGGGTTAGGTAATTCGAAAACGCAGATTCAAAATTCAAAACAAGCCTTTCGACTTATTGGGGAAGATGGAGCTATAGACATCACACCAGGGGGGCGGTAAACTGAATTGGATTTTTGGAAAGTGTAGAGAGGGAACTCGATGGCGATCACACTGAACCTGCCGCCCGAGGTCAAAGCGAGTTTGGCGGCCCGGGCGCGGGCGCTCGGCATTGAGCTGCATGCCTATGTGCAAACCTTGCTCTAGCAGCAGGCAGCCTCATCGCCGTTCAAGGTGGTAGGCGATGCGAGCAAGGAAGTCGAACGGCAAGTGTCTGAACTGAGCTGGCTCAAGACTCACCGCGAGCAGTTTGCAGGCCGTTGGGTTGCGCTCGAAGGCGATGCTTTGCTGGCGGTTGGCGACTCAGCGCGGGAAGTATATGCTGCCATTGCCCGCCACGAAGGAGCGCCGCTGGTTACGCGCGTCGAGCCCGAGGAGCAACATCCCTTCGCAGGGTGGTAGGGGATTTTCGAAACGCCAATGGTGAATTTCAAGCATTCGGCCACGAAGTGACGATCACCTGCTTTGATTGGCAATTCGATTCCGTCGTGTTCTTTCCCGCAAGCATTGAGATTGGCCGCAACATACTGGGCCGCCAGGGCTGGCTCGAAAAATTTCGCGTCGCGCTAATCGACTACGATTCTGTTCTCCACCTCAGCCATTACAACGAGTAAGAGCATCGTGCCGGCTCACCTGTCTGGAGGCTCGCGGGTGGCGCGGACAGAGGGTTCACTCAAGTTAGTTGCCGGTTTCTATTTCACGGCCTTTTGGAAAAGTTGGTCAGCGAGCTTGGGGTCAAGGGTTTTCAACTTCTCGTAAACTGTCTTGACCTGTGATACCTCGCCCTGCTTCTTGTAAACCAAGCCCAGCAAGTACCACGCCTGTGCCAAGTCCGGTTTAAGCCGGACGGTCTCCTGCAAGGCCTTCGCTGCCTCGGAGTAGTTTCCGAGGTTGGTGTATGCAGCGCCTAGGCCGTTCCACGCCTCTGCGAGATTGGGATTCAGGCGCAGGGCCTCGCGATACTCCGCAATCGCACCGTCCCAGTCACCCTTCCGGGCCAGCGCGGCGCCCAGGCTGTAGTGCGTCGCGTCCTTATTGGGGTCCAGGCGCAGCGCCTCACGGAATTCCGAGATCGAGCCGTCCACATCGCCTTTGCTCGCCAAGGCGTCGCCCAGGTTGACGTGCATGACTTCATCCTTGGGGTCCAGGCGCAGCGCTTCACGGTATTCCGTGATCGCGCCGTCCACGTCGCCTTTGCTCGCCAGGACGCCGCCGAGGGTGAGGTGGGTGAGTTCATCGTCGGGGTCCAGGCGCAGCGCCTCACGGTATTCTGCGATCGCACCGTTCACGTTGCCTTTGCTCGCCAGGGCGTCGCCCAGGTTGACGTGCGTGACTTCGTCGTCGGCGGTTACGCGCAGTACCTCGCGGTATTCCGCGATCTGCCCGTCCAGGTCGCCCTTGCTCGCCAGCGCGTCGCCAAGGTAAAGGTGGGCATTGACAAGATTCGGATTCAGACGCAGGGCCTCGCGATACTGCGCAATCGCACCGTCCCAGTCACCCTTCCCGGCCAGCGCGACACCAAGGCCGTAGTGCGCCGTGTCCTTATTGGGATCCAGGCGCAGTGCCTCACGGTACTCCGAAATCGCACCGTCCAAGTCGCCCTTGTTCGCCAGCGCAGCGCCAAGGTTCACGTGCGTGACTTCATCCTTGGGGTCCAGGCGCAGCGCTTCACGGTATTCTGTAATCGCCCCGTCCACGTCGCCTTTCCTCGCCAGCACGTCGCCGAGGTTGACGTGAGTGAATTCATCCTTGGGGTCGAGGCGCACCACCTCCCGGAATTCCGTGATCGCACCGTCCACATCGCCCTTGCTCGCCAGCGCGTCGCCAAGAGAAAGCTGCGCATCGAGAAGATTCGGATTCAGACGCAGAGCTTCGCGGAACTCTGCAATCGCACCGTCCCACTGCCCCTTGCCTCTGAGCGCGGCGCCCAGGCCCAGGTGCGCTTTTTCACTATCGGGGTTCAAGCGCAAGGCCTCACGGTATTCAGCGATCGCACCGTCCAGATTACCCTTCGTTGCGAGAGCGGCACCGAGGCTGATGTGAGCGTCCCCGTTCTTCGGATTCAAGCGGAGAGCTTCGCGGTCCTCGGTGATTTCGCCATCCCAGTCGCCCATGTTTCCGAGCGCCACGCCGAGGTTGTAGTGTGCCATGGCATTACCAGGGTTCAGGCGCAACGCCTCGCGGTACTCCGCTACGGCTTTGTCCTGATCGCCCTTCCGCCATAGCGCTGCGCCCAGGAGCGCATGGGCCCGATCATTCGCCGGGTTCAGGCGCAGTGCTTCCTGTTCCTCTACGATCGCGCCGTCCACGTCGCCTATGCTCGCAAGCGCGTCGCCGAGTATGGAGTGCGCCTGATCATTGTTGGGGTCCAAGCGTACCGCCTGGCGGCCGCAGGCCACTGCGTCGTCCCACTTTTCCTGCTTATCCAGAACATACAGCAGGCTCGAATAAAGGCCCCCATTCTGTGGGTCGAGTAGCAAGGCCGCGCGATATTCCCGCTCAGCCTCCGCGTACTGTCGCTCATTGGAGAGCTCCGCTCCGCGCGCCACGCCCTGCTTCAATTGGGCCTGCCGCGCCTGCGCCGCCGGATCAACGGTCGCGGGCTTCGTCACCTTGGCGCTCTTGAGCGCGCTGATGAATTCCTCGTCGCCTCCGCCCAGGCGAACTTGCTGGAGGTAGTCTTCCACAGGTTCAAAATCAATGCCGCGCTCCCGCACCAACGAAGACCCCCGACGGTTCGGCGCTTGGCCCGCCAACAAGAGGATAACTTGCACTTGGTCGAGTGGCTTGATCGCGCTCGTGGGCTCGGGCAGTTTCGCCGCTCGTAGCGCCTTAAGAAATGTCTCGCTCGCGCCTGCGGCCTTGAGGGCCTGGAGGAAATCCTCTGTCGGGGCGAAGTCAATCCCTCGCTGGTCAATCAGCTTCGCGCCTGAGTCATTACCCAGGCCGGACCGGACCAACCCTTGCACTTGGTCTCGGGTCAAAGGCGTGTGCTGCGCCCTTGCGGGCAAGGCAAAAATTGAGAGGACCAAGATGATGACAATGGTGCGTTGGCTCATCTGCGCCTCCAAGGAAGCGGGGGAGGAGGAGGTGGTCTAGGTTACCGAAAGGCCCAAGCAAAGGCAAGGCGAGCATTAGATTGCGGGGATCGGAATGCGCTCAGGATTGGCGGTAGGGATTCGCGTCAGGCGGTTGGAAATCGATAATTGCAGATTCAAAATCCAAAATTCAAGAACAGAATAAATGCGGTGTCGGGCGGCAGAAAGGGCGGGACTCGGAGACGGAAATGGACGAACGGCGATTGATGATTGGCGATGGAGGATACAAGGGGATCGAGAACTTTCGAGTTCTGGGGCCGGGTTTTGAGATATCGGTCGCAAAACTGCCGAGGGGTCAGAATTGGCGCCGCTTTCGTCCGGACCTCGAGCAGGTCCTTATCGCCCGATAGCAGGCAACGCTGATCCTCAGGGGTAGATCTGCTGGAAGGCAGTGACACCCTCGGCACGCTTGTTCGGATTATTCTGCTGTCCAAAGAGCTGCCAACTGCCTGCAACCTGCACGGCAATGAAGTAGGCATTCCCGGCCGTGGCCACATAGCCGTGCATGCGGATATTCCGCGGGCCCACCGCCCGCAGGCCCGTATGCGCCGGGTCGTCGACCATGCCGAAGATGCCAAACGTTCCCCCGGCCACAGCGTTGCGGAGATCCGTTTGATGGGCCAACCGTAATGCCAGGATGACTCCCGCTGGCAGCCCGGCTTGGGCGGCCAGCGCGGGGGGCAGATTGGCCCTGACCGGGCCCGCTTCATTGGGCCAGACGTGCGCGACAACCAGGTTGGCGCCATTT
Source organism: uncultured Acidobacteriota bacterium (assembly GCA_964501985.1). Lineage (GTDB taxonomy): Bacteria > Acidobacteriota > Terriglobia > UBA7540 > UBA7540 > Bog-366. The sequence goes on from CAZCVY010000030.1 coordinate 32,020, forward strand.
ACGCTGTAGAGAATCGAGCAGCCGCTAAGCTGCGTGGTCAAGCCGATGTTGCCCTCGATCGCGGCGCCGTCAACGTGCGCCGGGTTGGCAATTCCCGAGAACTTAGTCACCGCGATGTTATAACCGGGAAACGGTATGTGCATGTTATGGTGAAACGCCACCGGCGGTTCCATCAGGTAGTACTGACTGCGCCAATCCCACGAGAATTCGTATTGACTCTTATCTGACGTCGTCATCGCGCCGTTTCCCGTCTTGATCCGGTGGTTTGCCAGGAATGTGGCAGGCGCGGTCATCAGTTGTTGCAGGGCGGGGTTGAGCAGCCGCGGGATGGAAATCTTGTTCACGTCGGCCAGCATGGTGCCGAGAGCCCCCGCGAGAGCCGGATCTTTGTACTGGGCCACCGCCTGCTGAGCTCTGGCAATGGGGACCTGATTCAGTCCACAGAGAATCAGGATCATCGCTTCGCGATACTTGCGGGTGGTCTCAGTGCCCGCCTTTCCCTGCGACATTCCCTGTTCGACTGCGGCCGAAATCGGGACATCGTCCAGCCACTCGGACACCGGCTGGCGGAAATTCTCCGAACTCGCCGGCGTTACGGGGGCGGTGCGGATAAATACGAGGATTTCAGAGATGCGGCCAGTTTTGGCCATTTTCCATCTCCTGGGTTGGACAAAATTGGTAACGAGCTGAGTTCAGCATACGTTCGATCGAACCCGGCATGCTTTCCTGACGATCCGGAGAAGCCACAAGTGTGCGATCATGACTACCCAACTGCCACGGGTAGTAGCGATAGTCCTGCATTTACGTAGAGGATGCTTTGATCTTAGCATCGGCGGCTGCGGAGTCAACGATAATTTTGGCGTAGCGCCGGCTTCCAGCCGACAAAGGAGCCGCTAAGATGGCGTCGTTCCATTCAGATTCGGACACCACCCTGCGCTTCTCGTTCGCATCAATGTATAATGAGACTCAATTTCTTTGACGGACCCAGGAGAGATGAAAAATCCATTCGTGTCCTTGTTCTTGAGGCCCCAAGCCTTCTTCCTTTTTCTTTTTCTATGCTTCATCGCCAGCCCTTATGGGATTTGCGCCGCAACCGCATTTCCCTGTGCCGGCAGCTTGAACGTCAGCCGCTTTCGGCTGATGATCCAGCCAGCCAAGGGGGGCACGCCGCTGCCGCTGCAAGAGATGAACATCGTCGAAGCCGGCGAGAAAGTGAAGTACGAACCGCTCCACATCCCACCCGCCATCCGCGACCGGGCCAGAATCGCACTGATGGTGGTTGCCGCTCCCAAACCCAAGTCGGCGGATGGAGCGAAGGGAAAGGCCGACGCCGGGCAGGAGGACGACGAGAAGGAGGAGAGCACCAAGGAGGAGAAGAAGGAAGCAAAACAGGACATCCATGTGCTCGTGGCCCTGCCGGCCAAGGACGCGCAGGAGTGGGCGATCCCGGCGCGCGCCAGCGTGGTGGGCGTGGTCTTTGGGCCTCACGGCCTTGACGTGAAGAAGGTCAGCGCGATGGTCATCAAGAATCCTGACCTGATTCCTGAATTGACCGAATATGCGGAGGAAACGTCCAAGGTGGGTGCGCTGGTTGAGGCCCTCACCGAGTACGAACAGCAGCCCGACCCGACCCGCGACGTCAATGCCGCGCTGGCGGGGTTTGGGAACGATTACAATGTCGCAATCCCCAAGATTGACACGACTCAACCCACCAATCAGCAAGCCGCCATGCTGATGCAGGCGATGATGCCCTCGTTGCAGACCTTCGATCCGATTACGGCCTCTCCCACGGGGATGGTGGCGCAGTCGGCGGGCTTGGCTGGCGCCGTGACAACAATGTTTTTTGGCTCGCCGGTGGGGTTGGCGGCGGGTGGCGCCGCGCTATTCCTGAACATGCGCACCCTGGTTTTTCCCGGCACCGATTTCCGCTCCGCCTTCACCCAGCCCTTTCAGACCACGGGCCTGGCGCTGTGCGCGAAGAACGAGCCGGACAAGCCCCGCACGCGGGTCGCTTACCTGTGGATGATGAAAGTCCCCGACGCTGCCGCGCCCGCGGTGGCTCTTCCCGAAACAGAGTATCTGCCCATCGGAAGTAAATGCATAATTAAAGTACCCTTTAAGAAACCCGCGGAGTGCAAGCTTTTGGGGCGCGCGCACGGTTGGGAATTGGTCTCGGACAAGGCTCACGCCGACGTTCCCGTCAAAGTGGAATCAGGGACTCCGGACGATTCCCTGGACCTCGATTTGACCCAAACCAAACTGCCGCCGGGCGAATATCACCTTGCCGCGCTTTGGGACTGGGCGCCCCTGCAAGTGAAAGGCGACGTCGAACTGCGCCCTTTGGGAGACATCACCAAGGCGAAGGTGGCCGGGGACTCGGCCGACCATCTGCTGGAAGGCGCGGGCGTGGTGAAGACGGAACTGACCGGCACGGATTTTGAGTTTGTCAATAAGGTCGCCATGGCGAAAGCGGACGACAAGAAGGCCACGCCTAAAGAAATGACGTTCAATTTGCCGACGGGAGAAGCGAAGGGCGACCAGGAGAATATGGAAGTGGACGTCGATACGTCAGCATGGGCCGAGGGCAGCTATCGATTGATTCTGACCCAAAGCAATGGATCCACGCACGACGTTGCCCTGGTGATTCATCCCCCGAATCCCACGCTCGATGACTTGCCGCTGCGTGCGAACCTGGGCGAGAAGCAGCAAACGGTGGTGTTGCGGGGGACGCGACTCGAGCGGATTACCCACATCGTCAGTCAGGGTGCCGCGTGGGATCTTGCACCTGTGAAGTCTGATGCGCACGATTTGAAGGACCGCAAAGCGACCGTGAAGCTTCAGGCGGAAGCCCATCGGGGAGAACTGCTGGCCGCCAGCGTTTCCGTCGAGGATATCCAAACTCCAATTTTTTTCCCCCAGGCACTGCAAGTGGCAGGACCGCGACCCAAGATCGCTGGCGTTAGCATGTCGCTCGCCCAGCAGCCGGATGTGGTTTTAAGTGAGGGTGAGATTCCAGCGGGGGTGCCCGTCAGCTTTTCGCTTCTGGTCCACAACTCCGACGCGCACCCTACCCTGAGTTTGATCTGCACCAATGATGGTTTTCTTAAAACCCCAGTGGTCTTGCACCCTGGAGACAGGACCGCCACCGCGCAATTGGATTTCGCTGGAGAGGACGGGCTGTTTCTATCCGTCGATCCCGGCGTGGTGGGCCAGTCGGGATGCCAATTGGCCGCGATTATCACGACGGAAAGCGCGGGGAGTTCCGACCCGACCACACTGGGCCGGCTGATCCGTTTGCCCCGCATCGAAAAGTTTGCGCTGACGGACGACAAACTCGAGTCAACCCTTTACTCTGGAATCCTCACGGGAATCGACCTTCAGATCATTGAGAAAACCGGCTGGGACGGCAAAACGGGGTATCCCGTGCAAGGCATTCCAACACCTGTGCCCGGCAGCACGATCCAGGAACAAACTTTAAAGGTGGAGTTGCCGTGGCCGCCGCCCTCGCCGCATGCGCCCATATACGTCTGGCTCCGCGGCGAAACTACCGGGCGGCTTACGGATGTGAAGTACTGAAGAAGACAGTTATCGGTTGTCGGTTATCGGTAGTCAGTAAAAGCTTCCAGCCGATGCCGCTTTTTACCGGGATCCGACAGCTGATAACCGATGACCTTTGCTCAAAGCTGAATGCTTCCCGCACTCAATACGCCGCGCTGTTGCAGCGGCACAACTTCGCGCTGATCGTAGCCGGTATAAATCTGGCGAGGGCGCGCGATTTTCTGTTCGGGGTCCCTCACCAGTTCGTCCCATTGCGCCAACCATCCGGCCGTGCGCGGAATCGCAAACAGAACCGTAAACATTTCCGGCTTGAATCCCATGGCCTGGTAGATGATGCCGGAATAGAAGTCGACGTTGGGATAGAGCTTGCGTTTGATGAAGTACTCGTCTTCCAGGGCGATACGCTCGAGCTCCAGCGCGATTTCGAGTTTGGGGTTCTTGCCGGTGATTTCAAAAACCTGCTCGGCGGCTTTCTTGATGATCTGGGCGCGCGGGTCATAGTTTTTGTAGACGCGGTGGCCGAATCCCATCAGCTTGCCCTTGCCCGCTTTGATGGCGGCGATGTACGAAGGGATGTTGTTCTTCGAGCCGATCTCGTCGAGCATCTTCAAGACTTCTTCATTAGCGCCGCCGTGCAGCGGGCCGGAAAGCGCGGCCGCGGCCGCCGCCGTTGCCACAAAGGGATCTGCCTGCGAACTGCCTACCGAGCGCATGACATTGGCGCTGCAGTTCTGCTCATGGTCGGCGTGCAGAATAAAGAGGATGTCGAGAGCGCGCGCCAAAACCTTATTCGCGTGGTATTTCGGCTCAGCCATTCTCCACAGCATATTCATGAAGTTTTCGGTGTAGCTCAAATCGTTGTCGGGGTAAACGTACGGGTATCCCAGGCCGTGGCGGAACGTGTAAGCTGCGATCGTGGGAACCTTTCCGATCAGGCGATAAATCTGGAGCCGGCGCGAGTCGGGGTCGTGCACATTGCGGGCCTCGGGATAGATGGTGGCCAGAGCCGCCACTGTGCTGATGAACATGCCCATCGGATGCGCGTCGTAACGAAAGCCTTCCAGGAAATGCTTCGTCGATTCGTGCAGCATGGTGTGATACGTGATGTTGTTGATCCAATCCTTCAAGTGCGGCGCAGTGGGCAGCTCGCCGTTCAACAGTAGATAGGCGATCTCAAGGAAGGTGCATCTCTCCGCGAGCTGCTCAATCGGATAGCCGCGATACCGCAGAATTCCTTTGTCCCCGTCGATGAAGGTGATGGCGCTGTGGCAGGAGGCAGTGTTCATGAAGGCTGGGTCGTAGGTCATCAAGCCGAAATCATCCGGGCCGGTTTTGATCTTCCGTAAATCCATGGCGCGAATGGTGCCTTCGTGAAAAGGAACCTCGTAAGTTGTGTTGGTGCGCTTGTCCAAAATGGTCAGGCCATCGTTTTCCATGATCTTTCCTCCTCACGATTGCTGGGTCGCCACTGCGTGGCTCGCCCGCGGGGACGTTCAGGCTGCGGCGGCATGGTGGAGATTATATTTACATTTTCGCAGGATTGCTCAGGAGAATTGTCGGATTTCTTGAAAAATCTCCAAGAAAACCGACAAATTATCTGTTTGTCAGTGTCTGTGGCCGTGCAAGTGAGGGTGAGAATGCGTTTCTCCTGTGGCGTGAATGTGCCGATGGGCGTGGATGAGATTGGTTTGCTCGAGCAAGGACGTTTGGTGCAGGATTTCCGCGGGCGTTCCTGCGGCCACCACGCGACCCGTCTGAAAAACAAAGCACTCATCGGCGATGTCTTCCACAATGTCGAGGTCGTGGGTGGTGGTGACCACGGTTTTCGATCCTCCGTGTAGCCCAACCAGGAAATCGATCATCTGGCTGGCGCTCTTGGGATCCAGGGCGGCAGTGGGTTCGTCGAGCAGCAGCACCTCCGGGTCAAGCACCAACACCGAGGCCAACGTCACGCGCTTCTTTTCTCCGGTGGAGAGGTGATGGGGCGAGCGGTCGCGGAGGTGAGCGATCTTCATCACCTCGAGCATCTGGTCCACAGCCGCGCGGACTTTTTCCCGGGGCCACTGAAGCTGCAACGGTCCAAATGCAACTTCATCGAACACCGTGGGGGAGAAGAGTTGCACGTCGGGGTTCTGAAACACCAACCCCACGCGCCGCCGGAAGGGGTAGGCGACGTCGGGATTCTGCAGACGTTCCTCGGTGAGCGGCTCGCCACAGAACATGACTTCGCCCTTCTGCGGAAAGGCCAATCCATCCAGCAGCCGCAGCAGGGTGGACTTGCCGGAGCCATTGGCCCCCATCAGCGCGATGCGCTTGCCGGGCGGAATGGTCAGGCTCAGATTGTCGAGCGCCGCCACCTGTTGGTAGCGAAAGGTAATCTTACGAACGTCGAAGACCGGAACGGGCATAGGATTTTCGAATTTCGATTTTAGATTTTAGATTCGGGATGTTTGATTGATCATTGTGCCTGGTCACGTTCCGGCAATCCAAAATTTAAAATTAAAAATCTAAAATAGCATGGACCGTCATCTGCCGAAATAAATTGCGCCCGCAGCCAGCGCGGCTAGAACCGCCAGCATGATCCAATCGGACGCGGCAGTGTGGAAGTCATCGAGCATGGCCACCTCGCCGCGGAACCCCCTGGCCAGCATGGCGCTGTAAACGTCGCCCGAGAGTTGCAGCGTCTTCGACATCAGGACGCCCACGCTTGCGGCGGCCAGGCGGCGACGATCGGATCCTTTCAACTCACCGACCATGCGGCTGCGGCGCGATTCCAGCATATCGCGAGCGCTCTCGAGCAGCAGGAAAATATAGCGGTAGGCCATTCCCAAGATCACGACCAGTACCACCGGAACCCGCAACACACGCAGCGCCTTTAAGACGTGCGTCCACGGCGTGGAGAGGATCAGCAACACCGAGAGCGTCGCTGCGGTTTCAACCCGAGCCACCAGGTATTGCGCGCTCAAGAGTCCTTGCGCGGTCAGCGGCCAACCCAGTCCCGGCAGGCGCCAGACGACCCGGCCGGGAATTGCGAACGGCGCGGGCAGAGCGATGATGCCGGTGAAGAGGAGCACCGGAATCCATACCCGCTTGGCCAGGAGCAGCGGTGACACGCGGGAGGAAAGCGCCAGCGAGAGCGCGACCAGAAACACGGCGGCGATTACCCAGAGCTTGTGAGCGGTCGCCGCGGCAATAATCAGTGCGAGGATGCCGACCACCTTGACGCGAGGGTCAAGGGTTTGAAGCAGACCGCGCGCCTTGGCCAAAGCTTCGGCCCGAAGAGCATGGTCCATGGCATTCAGAAAGCTCGCGAGAGTGCGCTCAAGAAAGTTCATAAATGCAGTGACAAGTGACCAGTGACGAGTGACGAGCAAAACCCAGCGCCGCACTTGCGCGGCCTGACACCTGACACCCGGCACCTGACACCTAGTTCTTGCTCTTCCCCCGCGCCGCCAGCGATCCCGCCGCGAGCGACACCAGAATAATGGCGCCGGAACCGAACATGGCGGAGAGCGCGTAGCCAACTGCCGGCCGCCGCATGAACGATGGCGCGTATTGCGGGAAAGGCGCGGTCCACAACGACGAGAGACGCTCCAAGCCTCGTGGAGGCTGGACGGGCGGCGCTGCATTCTGTGAAGCCGCGGCCATTTTCTCTCGTGCTTGCAGGCTCGAAAAATCCCGTGCGCTCCACTCGCCCCAAGCGGTTCCGGCAGCCAAAATCCCGAGCGGCGTAAGGACCATCAGCAGTGCCAGCGCAATCCACAGAGGGCGAACCGTTCGCCACATGCTGGGGCTTTCACCGCCTGCAATATCCGGCTCTGCCTCTAAGTTGGCCGGCGCGGTGAGTTTCAGCAGCCCTGGGTTGGTTCGCTGGAAGTAAGCCACCACACCTCCGGCCAGGACCAGCTCTGCGAGGCCGGCAAACGTCAAGTGGCCGATCATCATGGCGGGAATCGCGATGGTTAACGGATAAGGAGCGTAGAGCGGGGCGCCGCTCGGGTCCTTAAAGAAGAGCGGTTGAATCCCAAACTCGACCGCCGCGCAAAACGCCGAGGCATTGATCGCTGTGTAACCCGCCAAGGCCGCGGCCACGACTCTGCGCGAGGAGGTAAGAGCCGCGCGTCCCGCCGCCAAACGGTAAACCGCGTAGGCCACAAGCGATCCCACAATCGCCATGTTAAAGCAATTGGCCCCGAGCGTGGTTACTCCCCCGTCGCCGAAGAAAACGGATTGAATCGCTAGTGCAATAGATATGGCGAGAATCGAGGCCCACGGTCCCAGAATAATGGTTGAAACCCCCACGCCGACCGCATGCCCCGTGGTGCCGCCGGGCAGAGGCAAGTTGAACATCATGATGACAAAGGAAAGCGCCGCCATGACCGACAACAAAGGAACCAGCCGCGTCGTGAGGCTCTTTTTCACCCGTTGCAAGGCGGTATACCAGAACGGCGCGGCGGCGGCATAGAGAACCGCGCAGGTCGACGGGCTGAGATATCCATCTGGAATGTGCATGTTGACTTTCTGAAACTTCAACTGCGAAGACGCCGCCGGCGCTGGGCACGAATTGCCATTGTATCCTTAATTTCGCCGCCAAAGCACTTAACCATGCCACCGAGTGTCCCGACCCCTTTGACCCCGCGCAACCCTTCCGATAGAATTTGCAATCAGATCGAGTGAGTTTGGAAAGGGCGAAAGGCATCGCGTGCTGAATCTTCGCTTTCGAACTCGCCTGGCGCTGGTGATGTTCCTGACCATGGCGTGTACCACCGTGGCCCTGGTGGTTGCATATGTGCGCCACGACCGCCAGGAGAGGGCCTACACGACGGTCCTGACCTCCGACCTTTTGCAAATCGTCAATGTGGCGCAAGCGCACATTCCGCAGAATTCCGACCGCAAGCAGGCGCTCGAGTTCTATTCCCAGGCGCTGAAGGACGCCGGTTTATCGACAATTGTGGCTTTACCCTCCGGCGAGGTTGTGGCCAGCCCCAACCCGGCGCAGGTCGGCAAGAAAATCCCGCTGAAAAAGCGCCACCCGACCAGCGAGGAAAAACCCCTGCAAATCTCCGCCGAGTTGCGCGATGTGGACCTCGATCCCGGCGTGGAGCCCAGGACGCACACCATTGAATTCCCCATCGTACAAGGCGAAAAGGTGTTGGGTTACGTACAGATCAAAGGCGAGATGGACACCGTCGTTGAGCTGCTTCACAAGAAATATGTGGATACCCTCGCCCTGATTCTCTGCACCATGCTGTCGGGAATGTTCGCCGTGGTCTATCTCGCGTTCCGGTTCACCAAGCCCATCGACCTGCTGGTGGTGGGCGCGCAGCAGGTAGCGGCGGGCAATCTTTATGTCTCGCTCCCGCAGGGCGGACGCGACGAAATGGGCAAGCTCTCCGGAACGTTCAATCAAATGGTGGAACGGCTTCGCCAGAGCCGGGAACTTCAGGAGCGGCTGAACGAGGCGGAGAAGTCAACACTGCTCGGGCGCTTTGCCGCCGTTGTGGCGCATGAAGTCCGCAATTCGCTCAACTTCATCAATCTCTCCATCGATCAGATTCGCGCCAAACATACCGACGGCGACGCAGCAGCCCGCACCGAGTTGCAGCGCAATCTTCAGAACATCAAGGACGAGATTGTGCGGCTCAATCACCTGGTGAATGATTTCCTTTCGGTCGGGCGGCAAGCGCCCCCCGCGCTGGCGCCGTGCGACGTGGGTGCGATTCTCGCCGAGGCGGTATCGCTGGCGGAGAAACAGGCGCGCATGCAAAACGTCGAGATCACGACCGATCTGCCCGAGGACATTCCCCGGTTTGATCTGGACGCGGGACAGATCAAGACCTGCTTCCTCAACATTCTGACCAACGCCATTCAGGCGATGCCGCAGGGAGGCAGGGTGGAGATCACCACAAAGAACGTCACCAGCCTCGAAGGCGCGGAGTTTCTGCAATTGCGCTTTCGCGACACCGGCGCGGGTATTCCGCCCGGAGACCGCGAAAAGGTTTTCACCCCGTTTTATTCCACCAAGGCCACAGGCTTTGGACTAGGATTGGCAATCACCAAGAAAATCGTGGAGGACCACGGCGGAAGAGTCTTCGTGGCCGCGGACGAAGCGCCTGGGACCGTGATGGTGATAGAACTGCCCGTGCTGGCAATCGGGACACGGGACACGGGATACGGGACACGGACCACGGAACTTTCGACTCACGCGCGTGATTAGAACTTTGGGATTCGGAAGCTCGCACTGGCGTAACTGCCGACTTTGTCGGTAGACATGGCCCGATCAACCCCGCGAGGGCGAGGGACCGACGGTGACGCGAGTGCAGAGTTTCGACTGAAGTCCAAGTCCCTGGTCCCGTATCCCGTATCCCGTATCCCGTGTCCCGTATCCCGTGTCCCGTATCCCGTGTCCCGTAACCCGTACCCCGAGGTTTTCCAATGCCCGAAGGCAAGATCCTGGTAGTCGACGACGAAGAACGGCAGCGCGAAATCTATCGCGACATTCTGCAAGGTGAAGGCTACGGCGCGGAAACGGCGGCCAGCGGCGAGGCCGCGCTCAAGTTGCTCGCACAAACCCGCTTCGACCTCGTCCTCACCGACCTCAACCTGACGGGCATGACCGGCCTTCAGTTGCTCAGCGAGATCGTGGTGGACGACCCCACCATCGCCGTGATCATGATTACCGGTTATCCTTCCATTCAATCGGCCGTGGAGGCCACGCGCAAGGGCGTGTATCAATATCTGGAAAAACCCGTCGATCGCGACACGCTGCTGGAAGTGGTGGCGGAAGTCTTCGAGCGCCTCGCTACGCTGAAGCGCACCATCATCGGCGATTCACCCGCCACCAAAGCCATGATGCGCATGATCCTGAAAGTCGCGCCGAGCGCCCATACGGTGCTGATCCTGGGAGAGAGCGGCACCGGCAAAGAACTGGTGGCGCGCGAGATCCATCTGCACAGCCCGCGGCGCGGCCGCCCGTTCCTGGCCGTCAATTGCGCGGCGCTGACGGAAACCCTGCTGGAAAGCGAACTCTTCGGACACGAGAAGGGATCCTTCACCGACGCGCACCAGATGAGGCGCGGGGTCTTTGAGCGCGCCCACCAATCAACCCTCTTCCTGGATGAAATCGGCGACACGAGCCTGGGCATGCAGGTCAAGATTCTGCGCGTGCTTCAGGAACGCGAGTTCTTTCGGGTGGGGGGAATTGAACCTCTTAAAACCGATGTGCGCATCATCGCCGCCACCAACCGCAACCTGGCGGAGCGCGTCAAGGAAGGCAAATTCCGCGAAGACCTGTTTTACCGCCTGAATGTGCTGCCCATCGTCTGTCCGCCTTTGCGCGAACGCGACGTTGATATCGAGATCCTCGCGCATCATTTCATGCGCAAGGCAGCACTGGTGGCGGGTCGGCGCGTTGAGGGGATTTCCGCCGAGGCCCTCGAAGCACTACGCTCCTACTCGTGGCCCGGCAACATCCGTCAACTCGAGTGGGCCATGGAGCGGGCCGTGGTGCTGGGAGAGACCGATAGCGTGGAACTCCACGACCTGCCGCCGGAAATTCTGCAACCCGCGCCAGTGGCCGCCGCTCCTGCGGAATCAGCGGCAGCACCGGCCGCGTCCGCCCAAGGCAGCAGTGCACCCCTCATCGCCGAGGGATCGTGGGAAGAACACGAGAAAGCCAAGATCGTCGAAGCCCTGCAACGGTCAAGCGGGAACATCACCCGCGCCGCGCAACTGCTCGGCATGACCTTCCGCACTTTGCAGTATCGATTGGACAAGTTTGGAATTAAGCGCCCGTGAAGGGAGGTGGCGCAGACAGGAGTGCCACCCACCTCTACGGGTTGGCCTTGTGGTGGGCGACGGCAGGGGATGGGCTATTGGAAATTACTGATGAGGACGACGTCGCTGGAGATGGTGCCGCGCTCGAGGGCGAGCTGCTTGCCATCGCGAGACCAGTCGAAAAAGAAGATCAGGTCGGATTTGAAATTGGTCATCTGCTTTGGGGGGCCACCGGCGAGCGGCTGCCGCCAGATATTGGAAGCCCCGCTGCGAGTCAACAGGTAGTCGAGCGCCTTGCCGTCCGGTGCCCACCGAATCCGCGTCGCACCCACGGGAACATCGAACCTACAAACAGGCGACCCGCCAGTGAGAGGAACCACAGTTAGGACCATGGGGCTCGTCATCGTCGTGGCCATGGCGAGATAGGCGAGCAGTTTACCGTCCGGTGAAATTCGGAGAGGTCCGCCGGCCGTGTTCGGCACAGCTACCTGCGAGCGCGTCCCGCCTTGAATAGGCACTTGCCACGCGGTCGTGTCATTGGCGCGGGTATACAGCACTGACTTGCCATCAGGTGAACACTCAGGGTTGAAGGCAAATGTTTCGTCAGTCAACTGGACAGGATTTGAACCATCGGGGTCCATTCGCCACACGTTAAGCATTTCGTTCCGGTAGGCAACAAACACGATGAAGCGCCCATCTCCGCACGTTGCGGGGAGCTCGTTGGCGTTCTGGCCCGGCGCCAGCAACGTCCGGTTGCTTCCATCCTCATGTATGCTGAACAAGTTGCCGTCGTAATCGGCATAAACAAGCGCCCCGCTGGTGAGCCAGGCAAGACCGGTGCTCGCTTGCGCCCCGGCGGCGATCTGGCGGGCGCCCGCGACATCGGCGGCGGGAGCCACCCAGAGATCGGCAGCCGTCGTGGTCTCAATCGTAGCCAGGGTCTTCCGATCCCGCGTCATGTCGAGAGGAGACCTGTGATCCGTGCCGTTGCCGAGAGTAGACCGGTAATCCGCCAGGTCGTTGGTAATTCGGTGCGCTTCTCCCGCGGGAAAGGAGATTTGCCAAATCTGGCCCCGCCACCCCACGGCAGGATCCCATAATGTCACGAGCAAGCCACTCCCATCTGCCAGCCAGCGAGGCGGCCCCAGCCAGTTCGGGGTCGAGTAGATCTCACGCACCCTCCCGTCGGAAGCCGATATGACTGATATCGCGCCGTGCAGGACCTTCGTACCCACGTTGGTCGTGACCGCAACCGTCTTCCCGTCCGGGGACCAGTCGGGCCGGTAAAACGAGGCCGCCCGGAGGCTAGCAAGTGTACGTTCACCGCCTCCCTCCACGCATGTCAACAGGACGTGGGCCTCGCCCTTGTCGGGAAATCCTCTGAGAAAGGCGAATTGGCTGCCGTCGGGCGAAAAACCAACCGAGGAATCGATGTCGCGCACCAACTGGCGCGGCGTGCCTCCCAGTGCCGGCATCTGCCAGAGGTAGCTGTAGTTAGGATTGCTCTTGTCGGAGCGGGTGAAATAGATGTAGTTCCCGTCGGGCGAGTAGGTCAGGCCGCTAAAGTTCACTACATCCGGCGGCAGGATTTGCACGTCACTGCCGGTGGCCACCTGGCGCACGTTGAGACCGTGCTTTCCACCTTCCTGGAGCACATAGACCACGTATTGCCCGTCGGGAGATACGGCCACATCTATGGCCTTGCCGCTCTGAGTGATGCGGACGATTTTCATATTCTGGAAGGTCAGTTCACTCTTGCGCACGCTCAGCTTGTACATGGCAAGACCCAGCCCGCCTAGCAGGAGCACCATGCCGGCAATGAACAAGCCCATGGTCAGCTTGTGCCGCTTGAGTAGGCTGGCGGCGATGACGGAATCTGACGATGGCTCCTGCGAAGACTCGAGCCGTAGCGCGGGCATCCTGCCCGCTGTCGCGTGGGCGTCTCGCCCACCCCTTTGCTCTTCCTCTGTGGGGAAGCGGGACGCTCCCGCCGCAGCGGCCGGGACAGCCGCGCTCCGCCCCGATTCCGTATCGCGCTTGAGGCGCTTCAGGTCGGCGCGCACATCGCCCGCGCCGTGATAGCGGAAGTCGCGCTCCTTCTCGAGCGCCTTGTTGATGATGCGTTCCAATTCGGCCGGGCACTCCGGGTTCAAACGCACCGGCGAGGTCGGGGGTTTGTGGAGGATCGCGTCAAGGATGAGGACGGAACTCGCTCCGGGAAACGCCGGATGGCCGGTTGCCATCTCGTAGAGCACCACCCCGAAGCTGAACAGGTCGGTGCGGGCATCGACTTCTTCCCCCCGCGCTTGCTCCGGCGACATGTAAGCGACAGTGCCCATCGCCACGCCCGGACTGGTGAGATGCTCGGGCTCAAGGGAGGCAGTGGGCAACGCAGAGGCCCCCACTGCTTCATGCACACCCCTGCGCTTTGGCGTTAGCTTGGCCAACCCGAAGTCCAGTATCTTCGCTTGCCCACGAGTGGTCACAAAAATGTTGCCCGGCTTGATGTCGCGATGGACGATCCCTTTCGAATGTGCGGCATCGAGCGCATCGGCAATCTGAATCGCCAATTCCAGCAGTTCGTCTGTCTTCAGCGGTTTTCCGGCAATGCGCTCCTTAACCGTCGCGCCCTCCAGATACTGCATCACGATGAAGGGCTGGCCTTCGTGCTCGCCTATGTCGTGAATCGTGCAGATATTGGGGTGATCGAGCGCGGAAGCTGCCTGCGCCTCGCGCTGGAATCGTTCCATGGCTTGCCGGTCCTTGGCAAGTTCTTCAGGCAGGAATTTCAAGGCCACGGTGCGCTTGAGCCTAGTGTCTTGGGCCTGGTAGACCACTCCCATGCCCCCGCCGCCGAGTTTCTCCAGAATGCGGTAGTGTGACACGGTCTGGCCGACCATGAGAGCTGACCTACCTTTGCTGGCATTCTAGGCCGCAGCCATGGACAAGTCAACACGCGGAAATTACGCCGTAATTACGGGGGAAAATTCATGAGGCGCGAAGGTTCTGTAGGCGCGGTGCGCAAGGGGCCATTGGTCGTGTACTGCAGAACCTCCGAAGTGCACGCCGCGTCGCGGGGCATTTTGGATTACATCGGGATCGTCCCCCGCAGAAGTTTTTGCCTGCGGGTGGCGCACAATCCGCGTTGGCGCTGGCGGTTTTTCCGCGCGCATGGAGAGAGGCTTGCAGGACGGCGAGTTGCGGCGAGGCCTGAGGAGGCCGCTTGGCGGGCCGGCGCTTGCCGATCCTCTTCCCCTCCCTGGGCGGGCATTTTGTCGACTTGAAAGTATACACGCCTAGTTCACGATTGTGCTTGACTAAAGTCATAACATACATGTATAATCATCGTTCTGCTAGTAGTCACTGAGTATGAAGGAGGGCTTATGTCTGCCGAAAGCAATCCGCAATTATCGAACGTGCACGAGCAGGAAGCGAACGCCGCGAGCGCTCCGGCGGGATCGATCCCGGAAGCCCAGGTTATCCCCACCGTGCCCAATTTCCGCAAGGAAAAGACTCGCGGTTCGAAGTTCTCGTTGGGATGGGGGAGGGAGAGTACCGGCAGATGATGGAGTCCCTGCTGGAGGACTTGCAACTCGGTCTGGAGAGCAATCCGGTCGAGCAGAAGGGCGGCACATTTTGGCGAATGCGGCGCTCCCAGCGCATCCGTGACGGCCTGGCGCTCAAGAACATCAAAGTGCCGGGTGAGGACATGGCGGCGACGGTGCGATC
>CAZCVY010000031.1:0-46925 GCA_964501985.1 uncultured Acidobacteriota bacterium
TGGTGGGCGGTATCCGGCTCGAACGGATGACCTTCTGCTTGTAAGGCAGACGCTCTGACCAACTGAGCTAACCGCCCGGCTTCCATTCGAGCAGGGGCAAAAGTAATTCGACCCCCCGGCACACGAACCTTGACAGTTCCAATCTATGGAATATACACTAGCTCTCTCAGATCGTCAAGAAAGACACAGACCCAACTATGCAGTTTCCCCGAGAATACGTGGCCTACATGGCCAAGCAGATATTGAAGCGCCTCACCAAGGCCGGCCTCATCCAATTCGACCAGCCTGAATACGTTACGGAAGTCATGTACGAAGTCATGCTCGACGAATTCAGCATTGAGGATCGCATCAACGACGAGGTGCGGAAGATCCTCGAAGAGCATGGCGACGAGATGAAGGAACTAGGGGCCACCTTCGAAGAAGCGTTTAAAGTGATCAAGAAGCAGCTTGTGCGCGAACGTAAACTTATTCTGTGAACGGGCGGGTTCTTAAAGCCAATGAAAATGAGCCACGAAAAGATCGTCCAAATCTCGCACCGGATTTTGGGTGCGATTGAAGCCCTGGACGAGGTGGAAATCTTCGAAGAACCCAACACCATTCGCCAGGAAACCGTCAAGATCCTGACCGAGCTCATGCACGAGGAAGAGAAGGTGGACGAGATCGTCAAAGCCCGAATCGCTTCGCAGAAACGTACCATTCCCGAAGGCAGCGGGGAGTGGGAGATTCTTTACCGGAAGTATTACAACGACGAACTACGCAAACTTGGCGTGGTTTTTACCGCTCCCAGCCATCCCTGACTACGGACTCCGATGAACCCTAACTGATCGCTGAGCCCAAGGTGGGCATTCCCTTCGCATGTTGAAGCACACCGCAAAAGCAAAAGGTGCCCGAAGGTTCGGACGCCTTTGAGATCGAGGGAGGATACTGCCGGCGCTTAGTTGCTACCGGGGTCGCGCCGCTTCAGCACGGGCGGCGCATCGTCGCCATCCGTATTGGTTTGTTGACCGGCTTGCGTGGTACTACTGGAGTCGGGCGATTCGCGTTTGCGCAACGTGGGCCCCGAGTCACCCTTTTGCTGCCGCTTGTGCTGGGTTATCAGGGTTTGCAGCCGCGCCTTGATGTCATCGAATTCCGAGGTCGATACCAGGTACTCGTCGCGCTTGGGGAGAATCTTCTGAATCTCTTCCTCCGAGGCGATAATACGATCGCCCGTGGGCGGATGGTCAGCAAAAACCTTGGCCATACTCCCCGGGCTGTGCCGCTCTTCGTCCATGACCTTGCCGAAGAAACCGACGAAAGCGTTGGGATCGTAGCCCGCCTTGTACATGTACTGTAATCCCAGGAAGTCGGCTTCCTGCTCGTCTTTACGGCTGAACTTCAGGAACATCATGGGCACGCCGTTCATGTAAGCTTCCATGACTCCCATATAGACAGCCGCGGTCATGGGGATGAACATCATGGGGATCATGGAAAACTGGAGAAGGGTGGCCTTGGTCATCGTGCTGGCCCAGTGGCGAGCGGCCGCATGGCCAATCTCATGCGCAATCACACCGGCCACCTGGTCTTCCTCGTCCGCCGCCAGCAGAGTCCCGGTGTTGAGATACATGAACCCACCCGGCAGTGTAAACGCGTTGATGGCGGGGTCGTCGATCACCTTGATCGTCAAGGGAATTTTCAGGTCGGAGTTTCGCGCTAGGTTTTGCGCCACGCGGTTCACGTACTCGTTGATAACCGTGTCCTTGAGAATCTTGGCCTGTTTATCAATTTGATCGGCATACTGCTTGCCGATGGCAATTTCTTTTTCTTGGGAGATGATGCTGCGATGTGCGACCTTGCGATCGCCGATATCGTCGACGTCGTCCTTCTTATCGTCGGCGCGACCGGGAAGAGAGGCCCAGCACAGGATCACGACAAGTAATAGCGCTACAAAACGCGACTTTTTCATGGCATGACTCCTAGCTGACGATTATACCACCAGGACGGGATCGGCCGTTGTCTCTTTATTTTGCCTTCGAGGATTGCGAGCCTGCCTTCGCGTTAGCTTTGTCGACCCCGAGCTTGATTTTTGAAACGGCTCTCCGCCGGGGCAAGCCAAATCCACCCAATTGTTGGATTACCACCGAGGCAACCGGGTTGCATCGGCTTCTGACGGTATAGGTTAAATCGAGTTTACAAAGGATTTTCATTCTCACCGCACGATCGACCGGGAGGATCTGGTTCCCACAGATGGAATGGGCTCTTGACTCCGGCTCCACGGACAGATAGATTAGCGAAATCAGCCTTCAACCGAGGCTCGGATTCTGTTTTCCGTGACACGACACCGTTTCCCCAAAGAGGAGCTTTAACCCGTGGCCGTTCCCTCGATCCTATTAGGCCAAGTTTGGAGATTGCAAGCAACGGGCGATACTTGGCTGGTGACCAAAGTCTATTCGGAGGTCTTCGCCTCCTATGTCGTCCTTCGGAAGGTCGGCGGAGGGAACGACGACGTTCGCCGCGTGAAGGTTGAGCGAGCCGCCGAAGGTGTTGCCCTGCCCGGTTATATTTTCACTCAGGACGCCGAAGCTTTCTAACTTCTCTTATGGTTTCTACCCTTATCGAGTTCCTCGCCACCTTCATCATCTCGGTGATCTCTTCCGCGGGTTATCTTGGCATCGTCCTGCTGATGGCAATCGAGTCCGCCTGCATTCCGTTGCCTTCGGAAGTCATCATGCCTTTTTCCGGATACCTGGTTTTTACCGGGCGATTCCGCCTTTTCTGGGTAGGTCTCGCGGGGGCTGTGGGATGCAATTTGGGATCGCTCGTCGCCTATTACATCGGAGCTTTTGGAGGGCGCCCGCTGGTGGAGAAATACGGGCGATGGCTGCTCGTCACGCACCACGATCTTGAACTGGCTGATCGCTTTTTCGCCCGCTATGGCGACTGGGCTGTGTTCGCAGCCCGCCTACTGCCGGTGGTCCGCACCTTCATCGCTTTCCCCGCGGGCGTCTCGCGCATGAACGTGGCACGCTTCCACCTTTACACTTTCCTCGGATCTCTGCCGTGGTGTCTGGCGCTCGCCTACGCGGGAATGAAACTCGGCGAGCGCTGGGTCATCCTGCGTGAGTATTTCCACCGCTTCGATGCCGTTCTGGGTCTCGTGATTGTCCTCGGCGCCGTTTGGTTCATCCACAACCGCTGGAAAAATCGTCTGCGCGCGGCGTAAGCCAGGCGCGCGCTCCCGAAAGCGGTTACAGTTTCTAAATTATGGAGCGAGACAGATTCGAGGCGCTCGTCGAGCAGGCATTGACCGACCTACCCGCGCCATTTCGCGAGCGGCTCACGAACGTCGCCATCATCGTCGAGGATTTGCCACCTCCAGGACTCCAGAACCGGGGGATACTGCTGGGCCTCTTTCACGGCATCCCGCGCACGGAGAAGAGCGTCTTCTATTCCACTCCGCCCGACCACATTTTTCTCTACCAGAAAAACATCGAGTCCATTTCGAAAAGCGACGCGCAAGTGCGCCAGCAAATTCGCGACACTCTCCTTCACGAAGTGGGACACTATTTCGGACTGAGCGAGGAAGAACTACGCGGAATCTGATCCGCGTGCAGGCATCTCGCGAACTATTTTGACTCGAACGTGTGGATGCCGTTCCATGCGGCAGGAGGATGGGAAATCCTCTCGCGGCACCGGCTGGCCAGAACGAGGCTCGGTGTATCCTCGCGATGCTCTTCGAACATTTCCAAGGCTGTAGCAAAATCGCCGCTTTGATAGGATGTTAACGCCAATTCGTAACGGCCCACCCATTCCGGGCGCGACTTCCCTGCCGCTCGTTCGGCTAAGAGTTCATAAATCACGATCCCCTCGGTTTTGCCTTTGACCGCGACGCGATCCAGCATGCGAAATTCAAACACACCTTTTGCCGCAGTCTGTATGCTTTCACTCGCGATGATGTGTGTTCCGTAATATTTGTTCAGACCTTCCAGCCGTGAGGCGAGATTAATCCCGTCGCCGATAGCGGTGTAGTTCAATCGATCTGGCGCGCCGAAGTGTCCAACCGAGGCCAGGCAGCGGTGGAGTCCAAAGCGCGTTTCAAACCGCGGAGCACGCCCCCAGCGGGGCGAATCATAGAGCTTCTGCAAGGCCTCGCGGCATCGAAGCGCAGCGCGGCACGCCAGGGTTTCGTGACCCGCGACGGGCTCGGGCGCATTCCAAAACGTCATCACCGCGTCGCCGATATACTTGTCGATGGTGCCCTTCTCACTCTGAATGATCTCCGCCATCAACTGCAAGTAGCGTCCCAGGTCCTCCGCCAATTCGTCGGGCGTCAAGGTCTCGGAGTAGGCGGTGAAATCCTTGATATCCGTAAACAGCACCGACAGTTCTGAAGTCTTGCCTCCCAGCACGGGCTCTACGCCCTTTTGGTAAAGCTGCCTCACCAGATTGATCGGCACGTACTTACTCATGGCGCGCATGGCCGTTTTCGCCTTCTCCAATCCGCTAAGAACTTCCTCGATGTCCCGCAGATAGGACGAATTCTGGGCGGGTGTGAACTCAAACGCGTTCATCCTGACGGTCTCTCGCAGAATCAGCGAATGCGATCTCACCACGGTGCGAACGATCAAGCCTCCCGCCACGATGATCGCGATGATGAGTGCAAATGACGCCCATAGGACTTGCCGGCGAATTTGTAAGAGCGTGCCGAGATAGAAGTCACGGGGCACAACAATCCCTACGATCCAATCCTGTGTGGCAGGGAGGTAGCGGAAGGTGCAGAGATAAAGATCCTTTCCGAAGCGGAAGGAAGTTGCGACCTCCGGCCGGTTGGCGTCAACATTCTTCAATGCGGAGTCCTGGGTCGCTCGTGCTACCACCGCAGGCACGTCGCCCGGCGCAATCCGCAAGTCATCCCCCGAAACGGTCACACGATCGCGATTTCCCCAACCCGTGATCAATCGTCCCTGGTTGTCGCAGAGGAATATCAGATGTGGATCATCCTCTCCCTGACCGGTAATACGTTGGCGTACCGCGCCGTCAATCTTCGATTTCAGGAACCCCACCCGCAGTACGCCGGCGAAATGCTCCGAGGAGCCTTCGATGGTCTTTTGCACGCTCAACTCCACGCGCCTTTCCGCTTCCGGCAGCGATTCGTCAAGTTGGGACCAATGCAGATCGGTGGATATCAGTTGTCCGTAAAACTGATTGGCTGGGGTCTGAAAGGTGGGATGAGCGGTGGGGTCCACGGCAGGGACAGCGGCCGTCGTTGAGACAGTCCTTGCCAATCCGTGCTGCGTCAGGCTACCAACCTGCGAGACGAATTGTGTGCCATTGAACCAGGTTCTTTTGCAGATGTATTCGCCAGGGGTGGTGGATCGCAGAGCTGCCACCTGGCCGGCGGAACCCCGATCGATAAGCATATTGCCATCCCGATCGGCGCCCTTGCGGTGGGCATAGGTGAAGGTGGCCTCCGAAATGTTTTCGTTGGCCAACAAGAGCGAAAACAATCCTTGCTCGACCGAGTCGGTTTTTTGGGCGTCGATCAGGCCGTACTTCACCTGCTGTTCGAATTGGGCAACGGCCATCGGAGCTTCATCGAGATAGTTCGTGACCCGCTGCGCGACCTCCCGGCTCGCCAAATCGCGATAACGCTCTGAGCTCTGCAAAATGGTTTGCTCCCAGCCCTTCAAGACCTGATAGAAGAGCAGGGACAGGCCCAGCATCAAAGCCAGCATGCTGAAGACAAAAACCTGACGAATGGTCGGGCGAGTGCTTGCAGTCATTGAGCCAATTAGGCGACAGAGAGTGCGGCGGCCCCGACTACGGCCCAGCGCAGAACCGTGCTGGGGAGGGGGTAGTTTTTCTTGGCGCGATTCCAGTACAACGCCATCACCAGCATGACGCTGATCAGCGCGATGACGAACGGGTAGGCTTGGGCAAATCCCATCGTGCCGCCGAGGTACTGCTTGATTCCTGGATTCCAGCTTGAGCCATAGAGGAGCACGACGTGCACAAAATAGACGAGAAGCGACTCCTCCGCCAGGGATTGCACGGTCCGCGGGGAGACGGGAAGAAAGCGCTCAACGTAGGTCGCAATGCCGAGTGCAGCGGCAACGAATCCCACGCGGGCGACGAACAGATGCGGCGAGGTGGGCCAGAAGTCCACCTGGCCGTAGATATGTGCCGATACCCGCTCAAGCTCGATCCCGATCCCGAGCAGCAGCAATCCGATGGGAATTGCCTTGCGTAACAAAGCAGGATTTGACTGTCCCAAGACCACGTACCCAATACCCAATGTTGTGCCGAGGAAGATGTACTCCGACCAGGGCAGCATGGGGAAGAGCGAACCAGTAGATCCTATGAGTGCGGACTTGAGCGCCAGCGGGAAGGAATTGAACAATCGGCTATGCCAAGCCAGTGGAGATGTGAGTGCGATAATGAGAGCAAGCGGCCCCGTGACGGCGGCAAGGCGTCCCGGAGTGCGCAATACCCAAACCAAGAGCTGCAAGATGATCAGGGTGAAGCCGATCGTCTGAAGAACGTCGAATTGCGTAAATCCCTGCCAGGCGTCAGGGCCGGCCCAGCGAAGGTCGCGCAACGAACGCACGGGGATTCGCATGGAATACCCGAGCACCACGAAGAAGGCGAACCGGCGAAGGCGTTTGACAACCTTTGGGCCGAAGTGTAAATGGTCTTCCCAATACCGAAGCGTAGCCAGGGCAAATCCAAATCCCGACAGGGTCAGGAACATGGGAGCAGTAAACCCACGGCAGAAAAGCCAAAAATCATACCAGGGAGAAAACTGGGAAGCCGGGGTGAGGAGAACATCGAGAGTATGGCCCTGGACCATCAAGGCCATGGCGAATACACGAACAAGGTCTACTGCGACGAGGCGCGAGGGAGATTTGAACTGCAAGCTCAACGGCGGTGCTCCAAAGCAACTTAGATGCAGGTTTGTGGGAAAATGTTTCGCACAAAATCAGGCAAATGCCGACGAGTCTCTGGCAATACCCGCCATCCTGCGGCGGGTGCTTCAAGTCATGGAAGTTTCGGCGAGCATGACGTAATCTCGATTGCTGGAAACTCCGGCGTTATATTTATAGTTTGGAACCCAAGCGAGGATTTTACCTAAGATCGCTAAATTATTGAAGTTTTCGTTGCGTGGATGTTGTTGCGTGGACCGCTGTTCTACTTAAAGCCACTTCAAGAAGCGGATTATTCCTACCACGGCACATAACGCTGCGGTGATCCAGCAGCCATACCAGCAGACTTTGAACCCAGCCCCTGTAGGTTCGGACTAAGAGCGGACGAAACATTCTGCTTCACACTGCCAAGCTGCTAGAAGGCCAAATTCGTAAAATGGCACCGCCAATACCAGGTATCCCCACCATGGAATGCTAAGAGGGTTCATCGAAGCTGAACAATACGGCAGGCACTTGACGGGTGCGTTACAGACAGGAAAAGATTTGGCTGCGAACCGTGCCCCTCACAAGCTTGTCTCTGCGATCGCGCCGTAACATCAACCATCGCCGGGAGTTACCCACGATGCGATCCGCCCCAACTTGCCAAATCGCGGACAGCTTACACCCCCTATTGCCAAGTATCGATATCGAATGATATGGATATTGGCATGGCTAATGTCGATCCTCAAGGATACATTCCACTCAAAATCCACTGGTTTCACATCGTTCTGTCTCTTGCCGGCGGAGATATCGTGATTCGTGCAACGTGCGAATATCTGAGCGAGATTCGTCGTGAATCGCTCTTTGCGTTCCGGGCGGCGCTCAAGTCGGCCGGATTTGCGCAGATCAGCTCCAAACGATTTGCTGAAGGCACTGCGTGAGGAGTAGAACCCCTTCGACGATGCGACGACACGTTCAGCCCGCCGCCCTGTGCATGCTCCTGCTGGGGATCCCTGCCGTGGCGTGGCCCCATGATGGCGCTAAGGCCGCCACCGCACCGCCTGCCAATGCAACAACTCAAGCCGCCAAGGCCGAAGCTGCCAAAATTATAAGCCAGTATCTGAAAGCCGCGGGCGGCGCTCGCGCGCTGTCGCGGATTCAAACCCTCTCGCTGGAAGGCACCGCGGCGCGTTCCGGCGGAGCCTCCGTCGACGGCAAAACTGCGCCCGCAGGGCAAACCGATACTGCTTCCGGCACGTACACGTTCGACACGAAGTTTCCCAATCGCTACTACTCGGAGCTCCTCATCGGCGGCAAGCGTTTCATCGATGCCTACAACGGCAAATCTGCCTGGCACGAGGAGGCTTCCGACGCTCCCGCTGCGATGGTCAGCCCCGCTTCCACCGAGATGCAAGGGGAAGCACAAATAGCCAACACGCTCCTGGTCGACCTGAAGAAAAACAAACTCAGAGCATCCTTCATCGGCCACGCCCAAGTCGGGGGCAGGGACGCGTTGCACGTCGAGGTCTCGACCGCCGCCGGCATCAAACGGGACTTCTTCTTCGACGCCCAATCGCATTTGCTCATCGAAGAATCCGGTAGCGTGGGCGGCATTGCGGAGCAGACCTTCTACAGCGACTATCGCCCTGAAAGCGGCGTGCAGATTGCGCACAAACTCGAAATACACCGCGGCGCCGATCCCGGCAACGCTTATTCCGTCGAAATCACTCACGCCGCAATAAATCAGCCCATCGGTGAGCGTGTCTTTGATCTCCCTCTCAGCGAGCAAGTCAAGCTCCCCGACCTCAAAGCGCTCTTCAAGGAACTCGACGAACATCAGAAGGCCATCGACAAAATTAAGGAAGACTACGCCGGCACTCGCATCGAGGACGAAACCGAGCTTGAATCGGACGGGACAACGAAAAAACATGCCGTAACCGAATCAACATTCTTCTATTTCGACGGGGAAGAAATCTCCACCGTCACGAAACGCGACGGCAAGCCACTCAGTGAAGCTGAAGCGAAGAAGGAAACCGAAAAGGCGCAAAAGCGCGTCGAGGAAATCAAGAAGCGCGTGGCCAAAAGGGACGCAAAGGAAGAAAAGGCTCAGGAAGAGGGCAAGCCACCAAAAGAGGACGTCGACATCGAGAAATTCCTTCGCGCCTGTCAGTTCGTCAATCCGCGCCGCGAACGCTTCCGCGGCCAGGATTTGCTCGCCTTCGATTTCGAGGCCAATCCGGAATACAAGCCGCGCAATCTCACCGAACGGATCGTGCAAAAGCTCGCGGGCTCGATCTGGATTGACGAACAGGCTCGCGACGTGGTTCGCCTCGAAGGCTATTTCGTCGGCGATGCTAAAATCGCAGGCGGCGTGCTCGCCAGCGTCCAGGAGGGGAGCAGGTTTGTCTTCGAACAGGAGTACGTCAACAACGAAGTCTGGCTGCCCACACTCGAGGAAGCTCAAGTGAGCGCGCGCGTGCTCTTGGTCAAAGGCGTCCGCGCCACCGACGTGATCCGCTACTCCGGATACAAGAAGTACCACGTGGCTGCCACCTCCGCCATCGGCCAGCCCAAGCCCCAGTGATGGTCCCCATTTAATAGAAGAGATCCGGATAAAGCTGCCCGGCATTGGCTGGGTCAACGGCATAAGGCGTGAAGTCGTTTATCCCTGCCTCAGCCAGAACTTCTTCATCACTGAAAAAGCGGCCGGTGGTGCTGCGGCTCGGCCGCGTCAGAATGGCATAGGCGGCGTCCGCCACGATTTCCGGACGGCGGCACCGCGCGGGATCGATGAAGGGAATAAGCCGAAGAGCTTCCGTGGCAATCGGTGTGCGCGGCCAGAGTGCATTGACCGCGATTCCGTCAGCGCGAAATTCTTCTGCCAGCCCGACCACGCACATCGACATTCCGTATTTCGACATTGTGTAAGCGAGATGCGGCCCAAACCATTGCGGACTCAAATCAAGAGGCGGAGAGAGCACCAGGATATGCGGGTTTGCCGACTTCTTAAGATGAGGGATGCAGGTCTGGCTGCAAAGCCAAGCGCCGCGCGCGTTGATGTCCATCATCAGATCGAAGCGTTTGAGCGGTGTCGCCAAGGTTCCGGTGAGGCTGATGGCGCTCGCGTTGTTCACTAGAATATCAATCCCCCCAAACGCTTCAACCGCCCGCTCAACTGCCCGTAGCACCTGATCCTCGAAGCGGATATCGCAGGCCACGGCGAGCGCTTTTCCGCCAGCAGCTTCAACCTCCTGCGCCGCCGTATGCACCGTGCCAGGAAGCTTGGGATGAGGTTGGTCCGTTTTCGCCGCGATCACGATGCGGGCGCCGTCACGCGCGGCGCGCAAGGCAATGGCCTTGCCGATGCCGCGGCTGGCGCCCGTGATGAAAAGCGTCTTGCCCGCGAGCGAGCCGGTCATGGAGTTTCCCTCCAGCATGATTAGATCGACTTCACCCGAAGCTTGACAATGTCGTCGACCTCTGCGACCTCGCGCATGATGAAGGGCTCTCCGTAACGCGTGCCGATCATGTGGCCGAAATGGCGGGCTTCGGAACCCATGCGCGCGTTGATGTCAGCGCGCGACGGGAAGAGGTTTTGCAATTCCTTGGGCGGCGAAAATTGCGAGGAAAAACAGAAAATGGCTTTGAGCTTTTTCTCGAACTGGGCGGTGATATCCACTACAAATGACGGCAGGACGTTGGGCACGTACTGCGATGCGTAAATAATTTTGAAGGGACGGTGCGGCTTTCCCGCCAATGGCAGTTTGGCAAGCCCGGCCAGGAAGCAGGCTTCGTAACCCAGATGCCCGGCGGTGTAATGGTCGGGATGACGGCCTTTCCAATACGGCAGGATCACCGTGTGGGGTTTCAACTCGCGTATCTTTTGCGCGACCTTCAGTTTGTTTTCCCGATTGCTTTCGACGCCGGCATCGGGAATTCCAAGGTTCTCCCGGTGAACGACCCCCAGCACCGCTGCGGCGCGCCGCGCTTCTTTTTCGCGCAACGCCGCGCTGCCGCGTGTGCCGCTTTCCCCCGCCGTGAGATCGAGGATGCCCACGCGATAGCCCGCTTCCGTCATCTTAATGACCGTGCCCCCGCAGGTGATCTCCACATCGTCGGGGTGCGCCGCAATGGTCAGGATATCAACTTCCATAATCGAACCTTTCTCCTTGTGCCATCGGCGATCTAAGCCGACGCAAGAATGCCTTCTCGTCCACGTGGTACTTGAACGCCTTCCGCCCGTTGATGAACACTACCGGAATCTCCTCTTGAAACTTCGCGAAGGCATCACTGTCTTCGAGAATGTTAACCTCGCGAAATTCGAAAGGTTCCACGGCGCGCAGTTTGGCGAGCTGAGCTTTCGCGGTGTCGCACAAGCAGCAACCGGGCTTGGTGTAGAGGACGACTTCCACCATAAGTTTCAGAAGCGATTCTAAGAGCAACGGCGAAGAGGCGTCAAGGCGGGTCGCGCATAGCGGCGCCAATGGAGCTTCTTGGGGCGATGCGGAAAAAGGGGTTTGGGTTAGAGGGGGTGGCTCCCTACGAGTTTCATAAACGCGCGGTGCGCTCGATGGACGAATGCGGGATGGGGAAGGAACATCATCGGGCAATAGCCTTCGATGACAGCGGAACCTTGCAGGCGGCAGAACTCGACGGCATGCTCGTGATCGGCTTCGTACTCCATACTCTTGTAGATCCAAATATTCCGAATTTTGGCTTCATTACACTCGCGAATCGCCTGATTAGTTACCTCCGGCGCGCCCGTTATCATCATGGCGGCCTCCACGGGCGGTGTCACGTCGCCGATACGAGCAAAGCACTTGCGCCCGTCGATGTCTTTGGCCTCGGGATTCACTGGGACGGCGTCGTATCCGTTGTCCAGAAATTCGTGAAACAGCAATCGGGAGAAATGCTTGGAATTGCGAGAGACCCCTACAAAGGCGACCCTCTTGCACTCCAGGAATCTGGTAATATCGCTCAGTGACGCCTCGCGCATGGGGCACCTCGCGGGTGAATCTACGACAATTCGCTAGCGGGCGCAAGACACTACTTGTGACATAACTCGTAGGCAGCCTTCGTATACCTTACGGAGACTATTATTAAACGGGATGCCATGAATGAAGCACCCCTCAAGAATCGCGTAGCATTGGTGACCGGCGGCGGCAAACGGATCGGGCGCGCCATTGCCTTGACGCTGGGCCGCGCGGGCGCGGACGTGATCGTTAATTACAACCAATCGCGCGAGGGCGCAGAAGGCACCGTGGGAGAGATCAAAGCCCTGGGAGTGCGTGCGGAAGCGCTGCGCGCTGACGTTTCGCGCCCGAAGCAGGTGGCAGCCATGTTTCGCGCCGTGGAAAAGCGCTTTGGCCGGTTGGATCTGCTTGTCAATAATGCCGGCGTGTTCTTCGCACGGACCTGGGACGAACTCGAGGAAGAGGATTTCGATCGCGTTCTTGGCGCCAACCTGAAAGGACCATTCTTCTGCGCTCAAGCCGCGGCGCGAATGATGATGCGACAGGGGCAAGGGAATATTATCAATATCTCTTCTCTCGGGGGATTGCAGGCTTGGCCAAGCTATATGCACTATTGCGCGTCAAAAGCGGCGCTCATCTCCCTGACGCGCACGCTGGCGAAAGCCCTTGCCCCCACAATTCGCGTCAACAGTGTCGCGCCGGGGAGCATCCTCTTCCCGAACGAAGAGCGTACCGCGGCCGTCAAGAAAATGATCCGCAACATACCTCTGCGCAAAGCCGGCGCTGCCCAGGACATTGCCCAGACCGTTCTCTTCCTCGCCACTCAAAGTGACTTCATCACCGGCCAGGTGTTTGTTGTGGATGGCGGGAAGTCGATTCCGTAAAAGAAGCGTTCAGCGATCAGCCGTCAGCTTTCAGGTTCAGTTGTCGACAAGCGAAGCGCCCGGTCAACTGTGAGGTAAATGACCTCACCAAGCCTTGATTAGCCATGCCGGCCAACCCGCCTCGCGGTGGAAAGGCCGCAGGGCTGGAGGGCGAGCCCTGCCCTATCTTTTCCCAGCGATGTCTTCCAAAATCTGCCGCAGGCGGGCGAGTGAAACGGCGGCTTGTCCATAGCGCAGCGTGTTGTAGAGCTTCGTGAACTCCATCACGTTCGGACCCCAAGGCGTGGTGAGGAAAGAAAAGGCGAACTCGCGAGGGGTTTGGGACGGGGATTTGCGAAAGCCTTTTTTCTGCATCGTCTGGAGCAGCCGGTGATAGGTGAGCGTGGCTTCACGCGGCTTCACTTCCGAGTCGCGCCGGGCGAATCTCCACGCCAGGCGAAAGCGCAGTTCCTCGAGTGTCCCGGACTTGTCGGTCAAGATCAAGCCGGCCAGGATCGCGAGCATGAGCAGGAGGACTAGCAGCTTGTGCGACATCAGCCATCCCTCGATGCGGAACGCGTCGCGAATTCCCTCGCGCTTGAGTCGTTCGGTGCGGCGGCGGAAGACTTGCTGGAAGTCGCGCGAGTCCTGCTCGACTTGGCGCGCCAACTGTACTTGATGGCCAAAGTCGTAGTTGATGATCCACTCATTCCAGAAGAGCCCTGCGGTGTCAACGTAGTCGTCCCACTCGCCGGGAAGAACGGGGTGAGGGTCGGCCGGCGTGGGGTCAAAGGGAATCCATCCGTACCCGGTGAAGTAGACTTCCACCCAACTGTGCGCGTCGCGAGCGCGAACCACAAAATCCTTGCCGATGCGGTTGTACGTCCCCGTTTGAAATCCATTTGCCAAGCGCGAGGGGACGTTGACGGTGCGCAGCATCACCGCCATGGCGGCGGCGAAATACTCGCAGTAGCCGGATTTGGAGCGGAACAGAAAGCTCCCCACCGGATCTTCCGGCTCGATGGCCGGCGGGTCCAAGGTGTATTGGAAATTGTTCCGCAGGTAGGCCTGAATGGCGGCGGCACGGTCGTAATTATTGGCGGCGGAAGCGGTGAGGGTGCGAGCCAGTTCACTGACGCGCGGATCGATGGTGTGTGGCAAGCGGAGATAGACCAGGCGGATCTCGTCCGGATACTGCTCTGCTGCGGTGCGCAGCTCCCGCACCGGAGGCAGACCGGTATCGGAAACCACGTCATACGCGAAGGGCATGCTGACGCTCACCGGATTGTGCAGTGAGCCGGCTTCGTCCACGTTGAGTAAACGTACGCCTGAAAGTTCTCGCGGCTCGGCGGCAACGAAAAGCACATCCGTGGAAAGCGCCGCGCGCAGAATGCGATAACGCAGCGGACGGTGCGGGCGGTGCTCCCAGCCGTCGGCCGGAGATAGCACAAATCGCTCGTACCCTTCCGCGGGCACGGAAATGCGGTCGGCGTTGTCATTGAACCATTTCTTGCCGTTAAAGCTATTGAGTGTGACACCGCGCCACTTGACGCCTTCATACGATCGGACATTACCCTCCGGCATCACGCGCATCACGACCATCGGTGAGCGCAGGATTTTGCGAATGTCCCCAAGGTTGACCGTCTCAGAAAATCCCGTGATGTTTTGGGCCTGCATCGAGAGGTTGGTCAGATATCCCGTGCGATAGCGGGGAATGACGAAGAAGAGAGCGGCGGCCAGGATGATGATGCCCACCGCGAGGCCAACCGCCGCCGTCATCAGCGCTTTCTCAATGGCGCGTCGGTTCTGCTCGGGAATACGGAAAGGTCCCTCGGGCGGCCGCTGCGCCGCTTCCATGCTTCGCTTGATTTCATAGCTGATGAAGGTGGAAATGGCGCAGAGCACGTAAATGATGAAGAAGACCAGAAACGTTGTGCCCACGGTCAGCACCGCGCTGGCGAGCATCATCAGAAACGAGATGGCGGCCAGGTAGCCGTAATCGCGATTCGTGCGAGCCGAAAAGACCTTCATCACCGCGGTAAACAGCACCAAGTGGACCGTGGCGGCGAGCATGCGGTCAATGGCGCTGGGGCCGGTCGAGAAGATCAGAAAATCCAGGCCGTAGAAAAAGATGTAGAAGATGGAGATGCGCGTGACGGTTTTGGGGCCGAGGGAATAATCGGCGCCGCGGAGGTAGCTCCACAGCTTGATGCCGAGCGCGCCAAACATCATGACCATGGAAATGACGTCCAACTTGCCCGTGGTGGCGACGGTAAGGAACCCGATGGCGAGGGTGAGCAGCAGGGAAACCTCAAAGTAGCGCTGCACACTGATGTGCGCTTGCGGCTGCGGAATCCCGGTCGAAACGACTTGTGTTTTTTCCCCCATGCGTTTGGGTAACGCGATGCGGCTTCTATTGTATTGCAGAAGAAACAACGGTGCCAGGGACTCAGTACTTGGGGCTACGGGCTGGGTCGTTTATACAGGCCGTGGCCGAAATCCGCTGCTAGTAGCGTTCCCCGTCCTCGAGGTCCCGAAATTGATGGATTTTTAAACGCTCTTATGTCTCATTATTTCAATGAGATATCGGCATTGTCGCGGCATCGGCAAGACAACCAATTTGTTTTCTATAGGTTATTGGGATAAGTGGGATTTGAAGCCTTTTCAGGCGCTTCTGGTGGGCCAAAACAGCGTTATCTGATTCATTTTCATCAACTAATCGGAAATATTACATAACTCGTTTGTTTTCATACACTCATTGGGAGCTTCCATTTTGTCCTTTTGTTTTCATCAACTTATTGGGAGCAACCTTCATTTTTTAATGTTTTTTCACTTGCGCAGAGTCGAGATGCTGCGGCCTGACAATTTGGCCGCACGCGGCGGCAACACGAGCCCGAATTCAACCCGCCAACTTGTCCGAATGGTGAGCGGTTGGCCGACTACCGGAAGACCCGACTGTTCGAAGTCCGCGCTGAGTGCGTGTTCAATTCTCATGACGAGGCTCGCTGTGTTCACTTCCACCGCCACCCAGTAGGCAGTGCATTTTATGGCCTAAGGTGGGCTATTTAACACAGCCCTACGGACCTCCATCCTGTAGTCCAGCACGCTGGCGACCAAACCGGCGAGGGTCTTTTCGTCGCTCTTATCGCTACCGATTGAGGAGGCAATTTCCGAGCGCGTAAAAGAACCGCATCGGCTGCAATGCCTCGTCAGCCAATCTTTTGCACGACCTTGCGGGCCAACTGGGAAATGGCAGCTTGCGGCAAATCCGCGATTTCGAACCAGTGAAGGGAGGCATGGCGAAGGGCGCGCGAGGTTTCGACGGGGTAAACCCGCGCCTGGATGGAGCGATAGGTGATTCCGTGACGGACCTCCGCCAAGGATTCACCGACGGTGAAAGGTGCACGGGTGAGGCCGCGAAGTTTAGCGCGCAATGCTTCCAGCGCATCTGTGGGCGACCCCCCAAAGGCCGCGGGAAAATTCCAGAGATCGTCGAGCAAGCCGTCAGCGAGACCGCGCATCATGGCCACGCGCGTTCCCCGGCGCAGCAGGGCCACGGCGAGGTGGTGGGATTCCGCCGCACGGCGCGGGCGGGGAAGCGGGAATTGTTCGGGGTTGCCGGAGCGATAACCGCCGCACCATTTGTTGAGTGGACATGCGGAACAAAGCGGTCCGCGCGGTAGGCACACGGTTTGACCAAGTTCCATCAGGGCTTGGTTGAAGTTCCCCGGATCGCTCGGGGAAAGAAGCCCGTCGAGGTGCGCTTCCACGGTCGCGCGGAACTGCGGTTGATGGAGGTTTCCGCCGAGACACCACAACCGAGCCACCACCCGCGCCACGTTCCCGTCGAGCACGGCGTACGGCTGATTGAACGCGATGCTGAGCACCGCCTTGGCCGTGTAGTCGCCGATGCCGGGAAGAGTGCGAAGGCCGGCATAGTCCTCAGGAAACTTTCCGCTGAACGTTTGTGCCAACGCTTGCGCGGCCTGATGCAGGTAGCGGGCGCGCCGGTAATAACCCAGACCCGACCAGAGTTCCAACACCCGCTCCAGCGGCGCCTCGGCAAGGTCCGTTACAGTGGGAAACGCGGCAAGAAAGCGCTGATAGAACGGGGTCACTGTTGCGATCTGGGTCTGTTGAAGCATGACTTCCGAGACCCAGACGGCATAGGGGTCGCCCGTCCCTCGCCAGGGAAGCACGCGGGCGTTGGCGCGAAACCAGGCAAGCAGCGCGTGGCGAATAGCGGCATGATGAACGCTCGATTTTCGAGCTACCGCGCCACGTTGTTTCTTGCCCGGGGCACGTTTCTTGGCTGGAGTTCTTGCCGTCATTCGGCGAGCAGTGAGTAGCGCGGACCTGTTCTGCAGGTCGCGCTACCTCCTGTAAGCGGTCATTCCGCGAGCAAGCGCGCAGCTTCTGCCCTTAGTTCTTCAGGAGGCCGCTCAACGATTTTGCCATCGCGCCAGATGACCATTGGGACGCCTTGGCGCGCATGCTCGATAATTGCTTTTTCCACGGCAGCCTTGAACGCCATCTCGGCCCGTACTTCCAAGGGCAACTGCAAAACGTTTGCGGGCGGCTTTGTCATGGTGTTCCGTACTGAGTCATCAGTCCCGCATAAGTCTGAAAATTTATTATACGGGACATGCCTATTACTCCACCGAGAAATCAGCGCTGCGCGGGGTGGAGGCGTTGCCCATCGAGTCGCGCCCCTTAATTTCCATGCGGTAATCGCCCGGCGCGAGTTGGTTGATGGGCAACTTGAAGCCCGCGGGCACGAATGGGTTGCCGGGTTTCGCGTAGTCATTGATCAGAATCGTGTTCGAGGAGAAGACCTCCTTGTTGGTTTTCCGGTCGATCACGCTGAACAGGATTCCCGCCCGAGGCGGAGTGGACTCTTTCAGCGCCGGATCGTAGACCTCGACATAAAAAACTGGATTATCAGTTTTGGCAAATCGATTACCGGCAGAGGGGACCAATTCCATATCCTTGAACACCAGGGGTGTGCGTTCCTCGAGCAGGGCTGCGTCCATGTTCGCGGTAAGCTGCGAAACGGGGGCATATCGTTCGCCCAGAGCTGGACCCCCGAGGGCGAAGGTGTCGCCGTTAAAAGGCTCAACCACCAAGGGGGCTTCATACTTTCCGAACTTTTGCCCACCTGCGCTCAGCACCAGCTTCAGTGTGTAGGTTCCTGGCGCAATGTTGAAAGTGTTTTGATAATCGAATGGACCTTTGGCGAAATCCTTAATTTCTTTCTTTTGGAGATCCAATTTCACTGTGTCGCTGAATCGTGCGGCGACCGTGCCATTGGGCCGATAGGCGATTCCCAGCACGTTCACATCGGAATGGAAGTCTCCCTTCTGTTTGTCAAAGTCGATGGCGGAAGCGGGTATGGACAGGGCCAGATTCACACGCGCAACGCCCGGCTCGACGTAGAAATAGGGGGCGCTGAGTGAAACCGGAATTTCGCCGGCCTGCGCGCTGGCCACGCGCTCCTCTAGAGCTTTGCCTTCAGGTTTTCCTTTCAGCAGGTCGGGCGTCCTCACGTCGTAGTAACCGGTACGGTAGCGCAAACTCACGCCCGGGCGGTCCACCTTAACCGAAATTTTGTGGTAGGCACTGTCGTGCGCCTGGTTGGGAGTCAAATAGCCGATGCTGTAATACTGATTCATTTCGTCGGAGATTTTGCTCAGACCCTGGAGGAAATCGTTCGTGTTGAAGATTTCAAAGCCGCCCGTGCCTTTTGCCAGGGCATAAAGGACCTGCTGGTTTGTCGCCACACTTTCCGGAAATTGGGGAATGATTTGACGATTGGGGCAGTTGGGGTTCTGCATTCCTCCCATGGTGTTGACATTCATGCACGCCGCGCTGGAGCTATTTAAATTATTCGTAGTATTTGTATTTCCCCCGCCCCCGCCGCGTGTGCCGGTGGTACCTGTTGAGCCCGTACCGCCGTGGCTGCCGCCAGTGGTTCCACCGCCGGTACCGCCCCCTGTTCCGGTGCCGCCGCCGCTGCCACCTTTGGAGCCTCCGCCCCCAGTTCCCCCTGTCCCTCCACCTGAGCCGCCCGTGCCTCCGCCGCCCCCACCCGGCGCACCGCCCCCTCCATGCTGAGGATCAAGCGGGGGCGCCGCGAGGGCCGCCCACAGTCCCGGCAAATGCGGGAAGGGTGATTCGGGAGTGAACAGTTCTGACCTTGGCGCGCCCGGAAGTCCGGGGTTGGAAATATCAGGGTTCATGGTCGCCAAGCCGCGCACGTCCACCGGATAAACGGCGATGTTAGATTTGTTCAGGGCATCGATCGTGGCGGTAAGCTCCGACTCGCGATCGGGGGTCAAGGGAAATCCCGAGGAAAACAAGATTAGCGTTTTGCGCCCGGGAACAGCGCGGAGCGTCTTGGCGACTTCGCGGATGGAGAGCAGGACACTCGTCGCGCCGAAATCCGATTCTGTTTGGGCCAGAGAGGGCATTCCCATGGCCGCAACTTGCACCCCTCCCCCGTTGGGGTGAACGGCCGAATACTTGACCGTGCTGATGGCCTTTTTCAACAGTTCGCCGTCGGCGGTAAAGTTTTGCCCAATATTCAAGGTTCCGGTGAAGTCCACCACCGCCATCATGCGATTGGGTGAGGCGGTGCCTTCCACAAATTTCCCGGCAGCTTGCCGCGCCTGGATTTGCAAGGCCGGGCTCATGGTGGAATCGTCAAAGAAAAGCACCATGTAGCGCTGACGTCCCGGAGCGTTGGGTTGGATATCCGACTCACGGGAGAAGGAGGAGATGGCTTGCTCGGCGTTGTCTTCAAAGACGTGAAACTCCTTCTTCTCCAGATCTTTCAGGTAATTTCCCTTCTTGTCGGTGGCGATTACGTCGACCAGAACGAGATTGGTCTCAGCCGTGATTACACCTGGCACCGATTGGACCTCCGACGCGGGAGTATTTTGCGCGCCGGCTTGGGCCGCCGGTGCTAGGACCGATGGGGCGCCCAGCCCCGCCAGAGTAAGTAGAGAGCCCATCATGATAAGAAATCGATTGCGAGACATAAGTCCGCCTCCTAATAAGGAATTTCCACGGTGCGGTTCAGGCCGGAGATTTGGCCGCTTTCGGAATCCCGCACGATCGCCCGAACCAGGTAAGTTCCGGGCTTGACGTCAAATTTCGTCCGGACGGTAATGCCCGTCTGCATGTATTTCTCCAGCGTGCTGTCTTGCATGCGCAGATCCAGTGACTTTTGCTGGCCCGTCACCAGGTGCCCATCCCGGTCAAACACTGCGGTCACGAAAACCAAGGTGTCGAGGTTTCGATTCTCCTCCTTGCGAAAGTGCAAGGGGTGAAGGTCGATGCGCGTCAGGACGGCGATCTGCGCGTCGGTTTCGGTCTTCATAAAGAATTGAGTGTGGACGTCAATGGGAAGCTCATGCGTTTCATCCTGGGAATAGACCGCTTCTTGAATGTCTTCCTTCTCTTGCGCCGTCGGGTCGTTCGGTTTTTTGGGAGCGTAATATCCGTGGCGCGCCTGCACGGAAAGGCCTTTGGCCGTGGCCAACTTGACTTGCAGGGGGTGGAATGAGCCGTCGAGCTTCAGATTCTGCGGGGAGAAAGCCAGGACGTAATAAACTTCTGGAAGGCCGGCGGTCTTGTGAAATGCGGCTTCGAGGTCGTTGTTGCTGTCGAAGAAAATGCCCCCGGTATCGAGGGCGAGGTCGCGCATTCCGTCGGTTTGCACCCGGGCACTCGCCATGAGGATCATGTGCTTCTGCCCGCTCGTCTGACTACTCGGCGAGACGGCGATGGTGCTCTGGCTGGCATCGAGCGTGGGGTCCGTGTAGAGCCCGCGGGCGTCGATGGCATTAATGATGACGCCGGCACGCAAGGCGCGATCGGTAATCTCGCTGAGCTCGAAGTGAAGAGTATCCGTCAGAAACCCCCCGGAGATAATCACCATGCTGCGCTGGCCGGGGAGAGACGTTAAAACACGGACGGCGGATTCAATCCCCCGCAATGCCGCCCTGGACTGCGTTTCCGACATGTTTAGCGACTGCTGCGCCTCGTTCGGAACCAGCGTCTGTTCATACTGGAGCATGCACTGCTCGTGAGTTGTTGGGTACGGGCAAGGATTGCAAGTCGCGAGCTCATCGGCGGCCACCTGAATGGCGTTGGTGTCATTCTGTTCGACAATCTGATACGCCTCGTAGGGAGGGATCGCTCCGCAGGATGTGTCCTGCCCAATGATAGGGCGCGGTCGAAGGTCGAAAAGCGCTTGGTGAAGCCGTGCCAGGTTATCCGTGAAGTCGACTTGCTTTTGCCCGGAGGAGGTGAACAGCGCCACGCGATCGCCCGCCTGGATCGACTTGGTGAGGAAATGGTCCGCGGCGTCGCGCGTGCGGGCCAGGTTCTCAAACGGCGTGTTCACATCGTCGAAGTAGAGCGCCAAGAAGCGGCGAGCCCTGGAGGCCGGGGTGGCCGTTTCATCCTGTTCCTCTACCTCGACATTGGTTTTTTCGACGGGTTTCGGAGCTTCGGCGGCCTTTAGGGCCGGCTTTTCGACGGAAAAGTGCAGGATGGTTTGCGGTTTGCCATGATCGAAAAGGTGAAAATCCTCCTGGCGAAGGTTGTCAACCGTTGTACCCTTCGAGTCGCGCACCACCACGCGTACCGTCACCAGGTTGCGTTCCGTTTGCAGCTTGAAGGCGGGCTCAACGTCGCTCGACGAGATCTCTTGCGGTGTTGCCGTCTGCGCCGCCACTACCCCTCGCGCCATGGCAACTAACATGCTCAGCAACACGGCCGGCAGCAGTGATGCTATTCGGGATTTCAGTAGGCGTGCGGGGGTAAGCGAACGCAACATACACGCTGGCCCGGTGATTTCGAACGTAGGGACCCTCCCAGGTTCAAGCCCGACAGGCCGTTCGATGCAGGTCGATGCTTGCGGGATGAGGACCCTATTCTCCGGCGTGCGGGAGGCAAAGTCAAGCACGACAAGGCTGTGTCCTGGTTTGAACGTAGCGCCGCCATCTTGGCGGCTCCCGTGCCGCCTGGAAGCCGGCGGTACGCCCCTGATTAGGGGAATGACTTACCACCCTCACCCATGTTTCAAACGGGACAGGCACCCACGCGCCGCGGCGGCTTGGAGTGCGGTAGCAGCAGCTACCGCACTCCAAGATGTTCTCGGCAACAGCGGTGGATGAGCCAAGTAAGTCAGTAATTAGGACACTGCCAAGGTCGCAATGAATCTCACCCTTTACCCTTTATCCTTTACCCTTTACACTTGAGGCCGAACAAGGATTACTGAACACCCGAGGATCCAACGTGTCCTACCAAGACCTGCGTGACTTTCTTGCCCGCCTGGAACGCCAGGGCGAACTAAAGCGCATCACCGCGGAAGTTGACGTTGACCTGGAAATTACCGAGATCACCGATCGCGTATCAAAGGCCGGCGGTCCGGCGTTGCTGTTTGAAAGGCCGCGCTCGGCCCGCGACGGCGTGAACTACTCGATGCCGCTGCTGATCAACATGCTAGGCACACGGCGGCGCCTAGAGACGGCGCTCGACGTCGCTTCACTCGACGACGTGACGCGACGGATGGAAGATCTGCTCGACATGAAGCCGCCGGAAGGTTTCTTCGACAAGGTGAAGCTGCTTCCCAAGCTCTCCGAACTCGGCTCATTTTTCCCCAAGAACGTGCGGTCGGGGCCCGTGAAGGAGGTCATCGAACGCGACGAACTCTCGTTAGCGCGACTGCCCATCATGAAGTGCTGGCCGCAGGACGGCGGACGGTTCATCACGTTTCCGATGGTGGTGACGCGCAGCCCCAAGACGGGTCGGCGCAATGTGGGCTGCTATCGCATGCAAGTTTACGACGAGCGTACGACGGGAATGCATTGGCAGGTCCATAAGGGCGGCGCCGAGCATTTCCGCTGGCTCGAGCGCCAGGGCAAAGGCCGCCGCATGGACGTGGCCGTGGCGCTGGGGGCCGACCCCGCCACCATGCTCTCCGGAGTGCTGCCCCTGCCGGAGGACTTGGACGAGTTCCTTTTCGCCGGCTTCCTGCGCCAACGACCGGTGGAGTTGGTGAAATGTGAGAGTGTGGATCTGGAGGTGCCCGCCCAGGCCGAGATTGTTCTGGAAGGTTACGTCGACTTGGACGACATCCGCCCCGAGGGGCCGTTTGGCGATCACACCGGCTATTATTCGCTCGAGGACAAGTTCCCCGCATTTCACATTACCTGCATCACCCGCCGGCGCGACCCGATCTACGTTTCCACCGTGGTCGGCCGGCCGCCCATGGAAGACTACTGGATGGGATATGCCGTCGAGCGTTTGTTCCTGCCCCTGATGCGCAAACAGATGCCGGAAGTGGTGGACATGCATATGCCCGCGGAAGGCGTGTTTCACAACTTGATGATGGTGGCAATTCGTAAGAGCTATCCAGGTCATGCCCGGAAAGTAATGAACGCCATCTGGGGCATGCCCGGCGCCATGTTTACGAAGTGCATTCTGGTGGTGGACCACGATGTGAATGTGCACGATTCCGGCGAGGTCGCCTGGAAAGCCCTGAACCATATCGACCCCGAGCGCGATATCCAGTTCACACTGGGCCCCGTAGACCAACTCGAACACGCCTCGCGCCTGCCCAACTTCGGCTCCAAAATGGGGATCGACGCGACGCGCAAATGGCCCACCGAAGGCTTTGCCCGGCCCTGGCCGGATGAGATTGTCATGGACCCTGACGTGAGGAATAAAGTCGACAGTCTCTGGGCAAGTTTGGGGATGAAGCCCCTCGGAAAATAGAGGAGCATTGCAGCAGGGATGAAAGAGAAAGTCAAAAGTCAAAAGGCAAAGTGCAAAAGGCAAAAGTGACAAGCAATGCGTCCGCAAGCCTTCCACTGAGTCCAGTGGTTGCGTTCGGTGGCAAGCAATTCGGGTGAGGCTCTTCCGATGAAAATCACACTAGACTTACAAGACGATGCCTTGAAGGAAATTCGCTCCTACGCCAAGCGGCGCGGGCTCAGCCTGGGGATGGCAGCGTCCGAGCTTGTCCGCCGTGGGGCTCGCTATAAAGTCGGGACCCGGAAAGTGAATGGACTCGCCGTCTTCGATGTGCCTGACGATTTCCCCGTGATCACGATCCGACGGGTTCAGGAACTTGCCAACGAGGAATGAATCGCGACCCATTTGCCGTAAGGAAATCGCGGCCGGAAAGTTGGACAGGAATATCCTGTTCGTGAATGGCCTTTGAAAACTGACGGTCTTCCCGCAAAAATGGAAATCTGCATTTATGAAGCTCGAAATTGAGGACGTCAGCAAGACCTACCGTGGAAAAGTAGCAGCCCTACGCAGCTTCAGCCTGGAACTTGGCCCCGGTGTGCTGGGGTTGCTGGGCCCCAACGGCGCCGGCAAATCCACGCTCATGCGCATTCTGGCTACCATCAC
Organism: uncultured Acidobacteriota bacterium; assembly: GCA_964501985.1. GTDB lineage: Bacteria > Acidobacteriota > Terriglobia > UBA7540 > UBA7540 > Bog-366. Next base: position 24,148 of record CAZCVY010000031.1, read on the forward strand.
CCGGCCGAGCGCGGGGCGTGTGCTCTGGAACGGGATAGACATCAAGCGTGACCCGGACGCGTTGCGCACGGTGCTCGGTTATCTTCCGCAAGACTTTGGCATCTATCCGAATTTGAGTGCGGTTGAGTTTCTCGATTACCTCGCTGCTGTTAAGGGCCTGGACGCGGCGAGCGCGCGAACGAGGATTGTCGAACTGTTGGAGCTTGTGAATCTTGCCGACGCCGCTCGCCGGCCGCTGGGAGGATTTTCCGGCGGCATGCGCCAGCGCGTCGGCATTGCCCAGGCGCTGCTGAACGATCCGCAGCTTTTGATCGTGGACGAGCCCACTGCGGGCCTCGACCCGGAAGAACGCGTGCGGTTCCGCAATCTGCTTTCCGAGCTTGCCGGGGAGCGAATCGTCATACTTTCCACCCACATCGTTTCCGATGTTGAGGCCGTGGCCACGGACATCGCCTTGATCGCCCAAGGCCAGCTCGTTGCCCATGGCGCCCCCGAATCGCTTCTCGCGAGAGTCAATGGGAAGGTCTGGGAAGTGGTGATCCCGAGTGGCGAGCTTCCCACCCTTCGTCGAGATTATCTGGTAAGCAGCACCGCCCACCGAAACGCTGGCATACACGCGCGCGTCGTGGCCGACGCACCTCCCCGCCCAGGAGCGCGGGCGCTGGAGCCCTCGCTGGAAGATGCCTATCTCGCCACCCTTGATACTCACCGCAATCGTGTTTCCGCCGAGGCGGCCGTATGAGTGCCTTCCGCACTGTCTATGCCATTGCCCGCGCTGACTTTCTCGAGCGCGTCCGCCGCTACAGCTATCTCGTTACTTTGCTCTTCGCGGTCTACCTGGGGTATGCCGCGGGCACGGGGAAAATCTCATTGCGCCTGGGCGAGTATCGCGGACTGTATACTTCCGCGTGGATCGGCGCGATGGTCTCGCTGGTAGCGACGACATTTCTCTCGCTCGTGGGCTTTTACATCGTTAAGAACGCCGTGGATCGCGACCGCCAAACGCGGGTCGGTGAGATTCTCGCCGGAACACCACTCACCAAAGTTTCGTATCTCCTGGGAAAATTTCTCAGCAACTTCGCGGTACTTGTTTCCATGGTGGCCGTGCTGGCAGTGGCGGCTGTGGCCATGCAGTTCCTGGCCGCCGAGGACCGCGCCTTTCACATCGGGGCGCTGCTCCTGCCCTTGGTGTTCCTCACCGTGCCCGCGATGGCAATGACGGCCGCGATGGCCCTCCTGTTCGAGGCGTTCCGCTTCCTTCGCGGAGGGGTCGGCAACGTGCTCTGGTTCTTTCTTTGGACCTTCGGCATTGCCCTTCCAGCACTGACGAAGCTTCCCCAGATCGACCCCTCCGGCCTCTGGACGGTGTATCAAAGTATGGTCCCGGCAGCGCGGGTAGGGATCCCGGGTTTTAAGGGTGGTTTTTCGCTCACCGTGGCCGACAAGTCCGTCCAGGTGGCTACGGGTTTTCATTGGAATGGTGTCGAATGGAGCCTTGGGGTGCTCGGCTGGCGTTTGGTGTGGGCAGCAGTGGCGATCGCTCTGGTTGTTTGTAGTGCGTGGTTTTTCGACAGATTTGATCCAGCGCGATCGTGGCGGAAGCCGGGGTTCGAGCCGCGGCAGAAGGGAGCGAGCACCCAGGCAGGGGAAGCGTTCGAAATCAAGGCGGCGCGGGCACGCAGCGCCGCAGCCACTCATCTCACCCCTCTTCCCGCAGGCCTGCGGCATTCCGGCTCCGGGCGTCTATTAATGGCCGAGCTGCGACTCGCCCTGAAGGGCTATCGCTGGTGGTGGTACGTGGTGGCGGGAGGATTGCTTGTCGCCCAGTTCGCCGCGCCCCTCGCTATCTCGCGTGGACCGCTGCTGGCGTTCGCGTGGATTTGGCCCGTCCTCATATGGTCCGCGCTCGGCACGCGCGAGGCTCGCTTCGGCACTGAACAACTCCTATTCTCATGTCCGGGGCTTTTGCCACGGCAGCTCCCGGCGGCATGGATGGCCGGCGTTGCGGTTGCCGCGCTCACCGGGTTGGGGGCTGCGGTCCGGTTGGCGCTAGCGGGACAGCATGCGGGCCTATTGGCCTGGGCCGCGGGCGCACTGTTCGTCCCATCGCTGGCGGTGGCGCTGGGTGTCTGGAGCGGCACCAGCAAGTTCTTTGAAGGCCTATACACGGCATTGTGGTACGTGGGCCCGATGAACCGAGTCCCAGGTCTCGACTTCACGGGGAGCTCGAGTGGTTCGAATGCCGACCGCGACGCAGTCATATATCTGGCCGTCGCAGCGATCCTGCTGGGGGCCGCGTTCTTCCGGCGGGGGCTCCAACTGCGCGTAAATTAGCCACGAACAGCCACTCTCCAATACTTCAAGACCTGCGGATTGCCGGGTATTTCAGCCATGAGCGCGAAGATAACCACTTCCTCGTTAGGCCCCGACGGGGCCAACCTTGCGTAGCCGCAGGTTTTAGCCTGCGGACAACGGAACCCACCCCACCAGCCAACCCCAACGGGGTTGACAGTTCGAAGGGCGGGCCGGTCAGGGCTGGAGAAATCCCGTAGCTCCGTTTTCCGCAGGTTTCACTTACGGCTACTCGTGGTATCCCGCTTCGCGGGAAGGTCGCGCGTCATCAGGTCGATCAAGCGCTTATCCCAGCGCCACTGGGTATTTCCTCCCCACTCCTTGTGCCAAGCGACTTTGGCGCTACTCCGGGGATTGCCGTGTGCCGAAATCTCCCCGGTTCCGAACTTCGTCGCGAACCACGCTCGGCTACTGCGGCAGGCCCGGCGAGTCCGTCAGCACGCGCAAAGTAATAGTCCCGATCGTTTGCCCGTTGGCTTCCGCTTTCCACGTGAGCGTCTGCCACTCCGGCTTCGCGGTGGAGGAGGCGACGTAATGCGTTTGCGCCGGGTAAGCCTCATGCGGCCTCACGGGATATCGGGCGGTTCCCCTCAACTCCCTCCAACCCGAGGGTACCGTAGAGGTGAGAGTCACTTCCACCGGCTGATCGGTGTCATTGTGAATCAAGATCGGTACGTGAACCTCCGCCGCGTTGGCCACAGCCACCTCCGGAGTTTTGATGAGGTCCGCAATATGATCGAGGTTGTGCGCTCGCCAGAATTCGCGATAGAAGGCCCAGGGCCCGCCGAGATCGATGGATACTCCCTGATGCATCTCCTGATGGTAGCCGCGCACCGCCGCGAACGGAATGGCGCCGGGGGTGATGCCTTCAAAAACATCGCCCGTCGTGCTGCCCTGCACCAGCGATTTCCCCAGAGCCAGTAGAATCGGTTGTTGGAAGTAATGGAAGTCGCCCGTTTCCAGGGCCTGTTTGGCCATCTGCCCCGAATCGTCCTGAGTCAGGTGACGAGCCATCTGCTCGGCGGCAAGTTTGAAGTACGTCTCGTGCTTGCTGGGTGAAATGTCGGTAGTGCTGTATTCAGGTCCCTGGCCCTTGAGGAAGTCCGTATTAATGGCGTCGCTGAAGTAATAGATCTTCTTGGCCTGCCAGGGTTGGAGGCCTTCCGTGAGGTTGCCGATCCCCATGCGAACGCGCGGTGCGGAGACTTGCTCGGGGAAAATTGTAGGATCGCCCGCGAGGTCAAACGCCTCGGTGGCGATTACGGCGGCGGCTTGGTGGTCATCGTGGTTTTCGCCGGCGACGTAATCCGGCAGCCACGTCATGATCACCTCCGGCCGTGTCAGTCGCACCAGGCGCACAGCCTCCCAAAGCGCCTTGCCGTGGTTCCAAGTTTCAAGAGAGCGCAAAACGTCCTGGCCGGGTGTATCGCTGCCGCCCAGAAACCAGACGTGCAGGACGTCGAAATAAGCTAGCGCCTCGCGAGCCTCCGTCATTCGGACATCGCCGAGGGCCGCCGCTTGGGCGTTGCTCATTACGTCACCGCCGCCGTTGCCGGGAGTGCCGAAAATTGCAGCAACGCGTTTGTGCTCATCGAAGATGGCCCGCGCCAGATAGCCGGTAATTTCCGTCTCATCATCGGGATGGGCCACGATCACCAAAATATCGGCTTTGAAGCGTTCGTCAGCCGGCGGGTTCGGGGGAGCTTCGGGGATTTGCGGGTTATCCACAATCGGTCCCCCGCCCGGACCGGCAGCCAAGAAATTTTGCGGCGATAAAAGTAGAATTCCGGCCAGCGCGAGTACCGCGACAAAGTTGGTACCCGAAAACCAGCAATGGCGTCTCATCGAATCGTCCCTCGTTTCTTCGATCTATTGTGGACCTAGAGTTTTCTCCAGCCACTCAACCATTTTCGTTTTATAAAACATCCACTCGGGATGTCCTTCCCAATTCTCCATGCCGTGCGGAGCTTTCTCGATCAGAATCACCTCGTGGCGCGCATGAACTTCATCGAGGCGCCGGACATACTCTTCCGTCCCGGGGTAAAGGTCATCACCGGTGCCCTGGATGATGAGCATTGGGGGCAATCCGGCACTCGCATGATACACCGGCGAGTACTCACGGAGGGTAGCAAGATCTTGATTCGCAAACATGCGGTGGAACATCCGGTTAAAATCGGCATCATCTTTCCAGCGTAAGAAATCGTAAACGCCGTAGAAGGAGACCACGGCCTGAACTTCGCAGCCGGGGCACGGCAGGGACGCCACCTGCGCCACCAGGTGCCCGCTCGCCGACTCGCCGAGTAATGCTATCCGACTCGGGTCCACATGGAACCAATCAGCATGTTGGCGCACGAAACGCACGGCATTGCGCACGTCCTCCAGTTGTTCGGGAACGTGAACGTAGGGAGTGAGGCGATAATCGATAGAGAACCACGCGAATCCGGCGTGCGCCAGTGGAGCAAAGACAGGTGAAACATAGGTGACCTTGTCGCCGGCTTCCCACCCTCCGCCGTGGACAATGATGACCGCGGGAAATGGGCCTTTCCCCTCGGGAATGTCGGCGTCGAGCAGCAGGTCGCGTCCATCGGGTCGTGAGTACGGGACGTCCTTCCAAAGACCGCGCCGGTCGCCACGCAGCCACGCCCGAAGTTCTTCCTTCCAATACCACTGTTCGGGGTGCCAATTCTCAAAATTGTGAATGGCTCTGGTAACTGGGAAGCAAGTACAGTCTGGGAGCTGCTTACAAAAGTCGCTCACCTCCGAAGCCTTTACGTCCTCGTCGTCGGTGCCTTGGATCATCAGAACCTTGGTCGTGGCTGAAAAACCGCCGGGCTGCTGGCCGCCCAGCTTAGCGCCGAAAGTAACCACTCCATCAAAGTGCGCGCCTCGCGCCAAACCCAGACCGATACCGGCCCCCGTGTCCTCGCCGATCAGAACTACGTGCGAGGTAATGTTGAATCGGCCCGGGCAGCGGATGTAATCGAGCGCGGCGCGCACGTCGTCTGCCGACCCATAGTCCACCGAAAACCAAGCGTATCCCGCCTTATCGAGGAGGGGGAAAAGTTGATTGACATGTGTACTCTTGCTACCCGAACTCCCGTGAATGATGACCGCCGCCGGCCGCGGCTCGCCCGCCGGGGCGTAAGCGTCGAGCGAGTATCGGGGTTCATAAGCGAGATTGCTGCGCGCTTCAGGCAAGATGAAATTCTCTTCGAACCCCTGGCGTACCGGGGACGCGCACGTACTTGGACCCATCATCAGCGCAGCCGCGAGAGGAATAAAGGAGAGCATAAAGATGACTGAGATCTGCGGAGGCGCGTGGAAGCGCGGACCTGATTTCCAGGGCCGCGCTCCACGCTTATTCTGCGACGTGCTAGAAGCGGAAGTGCAATCCGAACTGCATCTGGCGCATCGCCGTCGCTGCATATGTGATCTGGCCGGCGCCTGATACGTCGATCGTGTTGGCGGGTTGCCCGTAGTTGTCGATGTTGAACGCGTTATAGTTTTCCCAGCGGAACTCGAGCGTATCGTGTTCGGTTATCCTGAACGTCTTTTCGAGCGCCAAATTGATTACGTACTGGGCTGGTCCCCAAAGCGAGTCGGCGGAAGCCGTGCCGTCGCGGTAGGGTGCCTGCGGGTCGCTGAACGCTGCCGGGTTGAACCACTCTGCGGTGGTTTGATTCGCCACCGCCGGGTTGCCAATCTTATCGGCCCGGACACCGTTGAAGTCGGCATTGACGGACGCCGTGTTGGAGACCATGGGCGAGAATGGGTGTCCCGAATCAAGTGTGGTAATGCCGTCCAAGCTCCAACCTCCCAGGATCAGATCCAGGGCCTTGCTGTTGGAGGACCCCCAGCGCTTGCCTCGGCCGTAGGGAATCTGCCAGACATTGGTGAGGGTGATGGCGTGGGTGGAGTTAAAGCTGAGCGGCCCATAGGAGGCACGCACGTCGTAGTTGTTGTCAAAGCCACCGCCGCCGAAGTTGCTGATGCCCATGGCCTTCGAATAAGAATAGTTGAGCGTGAAATCGAGGCCATGAGAGGCGTGTTTCTCCAGCTTGACTTGCAAGCCGTTGTAGTTGCTGGTGTCGCAGTTGCAGGTGTAGTAGATCCCTTGTTCGAGGCCAAACTGCGGAAAGAATGGTCGGCGGGAGTCGAAGTCGCCGGGACCCGGAACCGCCTGGTTGATGTTGGGGTTCTCGTACAGATGCCGCCCCACGTTGCCGACGTAAGCCACTTGAAAGGCCAGCCCGCCGCCGAACTGATGCTGCACCGTGGCGTTCCAGAAGTAGGCTTCGGGGATCCGGTAGTGATTCAGCGGCCAGAACCAGTTGTAGACACTGATGCCGTCCGGAAGAGGATAAGTCCCGTTCGACGCGATGGGGGGATTAACGGGGAGGGCGGGACCCGCCAGCAAGTTGAAATCCGGCGTGTAGGGGTTTGATTGGGGAATAGTTTGCCCATTTAGAATGGGAGGATTGTATTCAAGTCCCTGCCCAAAGATGGACCCGTAACCTGCCGGAGTGAAGCCCCAACCGTAGCCGGCTCGCAGGACGGTGTGCGCCTGCAACTGGTACGCAATGCCGAGACGCGGTACGAATCCCAGGTTGTAAGGCTTGACTCCCAAACTTAGGGAGTTGGACCCGAGTCCGGCGACGAGCACATCCCCTGTCAGAGGATCGAAGCTGCCGGCGCCTCCTGCTTTTGCGGCACCCTGGGGCAAGTAATTTTCCCAACGCACTCCGTAATCCAGGGAGAGTTTGTGCGTGACGCGCCAGGTGTCTTGCGCGTAAAGGAAGAGGCGCGTTTCGCGCAGGCCAGGATACAAGCCGATTCCGGTGAAGTAACGCCCAAACGACGACGGCTGGCCGAGCAGGAAGGAAGCCAGAGCGGCGCCAGTAGTCGCATTACCATTGGCGAGCGCGTCGATCGCGGCATTTCCAGTAACGGAATCCGTAAAGGTGATTTCACCGGAGCGGTGCTCGTCACTGGGGATGCGCTGCTGCTGGTCGCGAGGAATCTCCGCTCCCCACTTGATCGTGTGGTTTCCGTGTTGCTTGGTCCAATTCGTGATCCAGTCGAATTGATTCTCGGTCTCTTTCAGCGGGCAATTGCAGCCGTTCACTCCCAACGCGTAGCCGAAATCAAACCCGCCGTTTCCATTGATGTAAAAGGCCGGCATACCGCTCGTTGCCTGGGATCCCAAGTTCAGATTGGGCAAACCTGCCTCCGTCGCCGGATCGGTGCCTTGCCCGAAGGGTTCCACGCGGATCCGATAGCGGAAGGTCCCGAAGCGGAATTCGCCCACCAAGGTCGGGCTGAAAGTGTACGTGAGTCCCAGCGCCAAGCTTTGGTTGCGGTCCAGGGATTGGCCGGCGAAATTGAAGAAGGCAGGCCCACCCGCTTCCGCCCCAAATGCGGCAGGCGCTTCGATAGTGAAATCGGCCAGGGAGTAGCGCGCGAAGAAGTTGGCCTTCTCCGAGATGTTGTAGTCCACGCGGACATCGGGCTGGTCGACATCGAAAATTTCTGAGCCGGTCGCGGTGTAATTGTTAAAGATCGCGCCCGCCGCGCCCCGATTGGGCTGCGGGAGATAAGCCATAATATTGGTCAAAGGCTGTGGAACCGGGATGACATTCACTTGCCCGCCGGTGGTGATGGCCTCGCGACCCGTTCCATCCGGATTTCCCGTAGTGGGGTCAAAGACCATGCCCGCCTGCGCGGGAGCGGAGCCGCCCTCGGTTGTCGGCACCATCAGGGGATTACCGCAAGCGCTGGCGGAAACCGATCCATCGGCGCAAATGTAATTCCCCAGCAGACTCTGAAGATTTCCCCCCCGCTCTGCGGTCGTGGGAACCGTGGTGATCAGCGATCCGCCATTCCGTTGGCGCGATCCCTGGTAATCGCCGAATATAAAGATCTTGTTCTTTTTGATGGGCCCTCCCAGCGAACCACCGAATTGATTCCAGCGCAGGGGAGGCTTCAATTGTGTGAATGGATTGGCGGAGTCGAAGATGTCGTTTTGGAGGTACTCGAACCCCGTCCCATGCACCTGATTCGTCCCGGACTTCGTTGTCGCCTGCATCAGGGCTCCCGCGACGGAGCCGAATTCCGCGTCGTAGTTGCTGGTGGTCACCTTAAGTTCCTGAAGCGAGTCGATGTTGGGGTTGATGATGGCGATGGCCAACAACGGGTTCTGGTTTTCCGTGCCATCCAGCAGGAATCCGTTGGCGGTGAAGCTCTGCCCGTTAAAATCAACCTGCAATCCGGATTGCGGGTTTTCGCTAGCGGCAACCTGGAAGCTATCCGCAAACGCGCCCGGCATAATCAACATGAGATCAGTCATATTCCGGCCCAGCACTGGCAGGGCCGCCAATTGCGTGGTGGAGAGCGTGTCGCTTAACTCCGCTCGGTCGGTCTTAAGCAGCGGGGTCTCGGTAGTGACGGTCATGGTGCTGCTGGCCTTGCCGATCACCAGGTGAGCGTCGACCCGCGTCGCGGCATCCACATCCACGGTTGCGTCGGCCACGAACGTCTCAAAGCCGGACGGGGCGATGGTCACGCGATAGTGCCCGGCCAGCAGGTGTGTCTGGATGTAGTTTCCATCGGAGATCGTTTGCACGCTGTAGTCGACTCCGCGGTCCACATCCCGGATATTCACCGTCGCGTTGGGAACTACAGCTCCGGTAGGGTCAGTGACCGTACCGAAGATGCTCCCGGAAACCGCTTGGCCAAAAGCGGGACGGACCGGAGTGAGGGCAATGAACAGCAGCAAAAAGAGGAAGTACGGCGACAGCATTCTTTGTCGAATCATCATTTTTCTCCATTCTTGGGATACGGGGTCATCGCCTCTCGCGCCCCCTGGCATCGGGAAACCCGGCCATTCTTCGAGAGACGGTACTGTTCGGTCTTCTATCGAGATCGAAGTCGAGCTTTAATTCGAACACGACTCCAAAAAACACAAAACCCCACAGCCGGATTTACTGCCGACGGTGGGTTGGGTCAGATCGTTTCGATTAGCGCCCTGCTACGCAAGCCCTCCACACGCCGGTTATCGGGACGGACAACAGCACTGGTGCGTGAGAAGTTGTACAATGTTTGCCATATTTGAATTAGCTAGCATAATGTGTCCGACTAAGAATGTCAACGCGGATTTAGTTGGACTTAAGTGGGATGAGGCGGCGCTTATTTCCCGCAATGCTCTGATCAGACCCTCAAATCGCGTTGCTTCCTGGCGGACCATCCTTCCTAAAGTCACTTCCCAACGTCGACCTTGTCCGCCGATCTTTATGACTGACCGAATCTCTACTGGTCAGCAAGAGCCTGCATCGGAGAGATGCGGGCCGCGCGGTTCGCAGGCAACAGACAGGCAACCAGGGATATCAGTGCCATGATGCCAGCGGCGCAGCCGAGCGCGAAAACATTCAGAACAGGTACGTGGAAGAGAACGCTCTGCATGGCCTTTCCCGTCAGCCATGCGCCGAGGCTGCCGAGCGCTGCGCCGCCAACGAACAGGCGCAGGGCGAGAGTGAGAAACTGTGCGCGAATCTGGCCCGGCTGGGCTCCAAGCGCCATGCGAACGCCAATCTCGCGGCCTCGTTGCGCCACGGCGTAGCTCAACACCCCGTAAGTGCCGATTCCGGTGAGCAGCAATGCAATCCCCGAAAACAATACTGCCAGGAGCGCTGGTGACCGGCGGGCGACAAGGCTATCGGCGATGCGATCGTCCATCGACTGGATATCGTTCGCGGAAAGCTCGGGATCGATCTGCCGAACGACTCTTTGCAGCGTCATGCGGAGAGATTCCAGAGGGATGCCGGCGCGAGCGACCACGAAGATATCGCTCTCGGGGCGATAAATATAGGGATAGTAGATCGCGCCTTGCGCGGCCTCGTCGGTCAGGCCGGCTTGTTTAATGCTCTCGACGACGCCGACGACGGTGAACGCCTCCTGATCGGGACCCGGTTGGGATCCCTGGAAGAGTTGATGGCCCAAGGCACTGGTGTGCGGCCAATAGTGGCGGGCAAAATCCTCGTCGACGACGCAAACTCTCTCCGGACTGTGGGAGTCTCCTATTGTGAGAAATCTGCCCGTTCGCAGGCGAAAACCCATGGCGGGGAAATAGTCACCGCCAACGGCATACGAATAGTGGCCGAGCAGGGGTTCGCCGGGCCGGGGGACATAGCCCTTCACGGTCGCGGCGCTTTTGCCGCTGTAGCCGCTGAACGGCACATTGTTTACCACCCCAGAGGACAGTACTCCCGGTTGACGGTCGAGTCCCTCCACCAACCTTTCGATAAATGCCAGACCTGCCGAAGCAGAGGGATACTTCTTCCCGATCATGGAAACTTGCGCGGTCAAAACATGATCCGGTTGGAAACCAGGGTACACGGCCATCGCACGCTTTAAACTGAGTCCGAGTAGACCCGCGCCGGCCAACAACACGAAAGCCAGGGCAATCTGGGCCACAACGAACCCTTGCTTGAGGGTTTGCGCCGCGCGGCCCGTGGTGGCGCTGCGGGATTCGGATCGGAGCGCGTTTCCTGAACCTCGAAGATGGAACCAGAGGATGGGCAGCGCGAGGGCAATCCCCATGGCGATTGCCGCGAGCAATGCGGCCACCGCGACGCGCGCGTCGAAGGCAACGTTGGCTCCGAGGGGCAAGCGGTCCGCTCCCAGCGCTGCCAGCAAGCGGATTCCGCCAAGCGCAACCGCGATGCCGAGAACTCCGCCGAACAGCGTGATCTGCGTGGTCTCAACGAGCACTTCACCGGCCAGATGCGTCCGGCTCGCCCCCAGCGCTTGCCGAACCGCAATCTCCTTGGCCCGGTGGTTCGCTCGGATTAGAAGCAGGTTGGCAAGATTGACCGTGCCAATCAACAGAAGCACCATCACGCCGGCTTGCAGCAACAGCAAGGTTGGACGAACCGTGGCGACGTGGTCGGCATGGAGTGGTGTCACGATGGTGCGAAATCCGGCGTCGGCGATCATTTTGGCTTGGGGGTCGTCTCTCTCCAGGTTGGCGTTCTGCGCGTCGATCTGCGACTGGGCTTGATCGAGTGTGGCGCCTGCCTTAAGCCGCGCAAACGTCTGGATGACATTTCCCCCGGAGTGCCGGTCCGCAGGGGTGCGAGCTTCCGGACGTGAAGCTAGCGGGAAGTACAGTTGAGCTTGGGAGGAGAGAAAGTGAAAGCCCGGAGGCAAGACTCCGACCACGGTTTTCGCAAGCTCGTCCACGCGAATCCGCCGGCCTATCACGTGAGGGTCGGCATTGAAATGCTGGCGCCAATACTCGTAGGTGAGGATCGCGACGGCGTCGGTTTGATAAGTTGTCTCCTGTTCCGTGAACGCGCGGCCGATAAGGGGGCCGACCCCGAGAGTGGTGAAATAATCCGGTGACACCCAGGTGGCCTGCTCGCGCTCGCTTGAGCCGGGATCCCCGACGATGGCTGTGCCGAAGCGGTAGATCGAGAGGGAACTGAACGCGGGAATGCGGCCGCGCCGTTCGTAGTAGTTGGTCAGCGAGGAGCCATCGCGCTCGACGCCTGCCCGCGGGTAGGAATTGTACAGAGTCACCAGCCGCTGGGCGTCGGGAAAAGGCAGCGGACGCAGGAGGATCGAGTCGATGACCGCGAAAATCGTCAGGTTGGCGCCCAGGCAAAGCGCGACGGTGAGCAAAGCGGTTATCGTGAACGCCGGGGTTTTTCGCAGCAACCGGCCGGCGTAGAGGAACTCCCGGCGCAGCTCGTCAAAAACCATGAGCCCGCGCGCCTCGCGGCAATCGACCTTGACCGTATCGATCCCGCCGAACTCCATGCGTGCGCGTCGGCGCGCCTCTTCCAAGGGAGTTCCGGAGCGCACAAGTTCGGTAGTGTATTGCTCGAGGTGAAAGCGCAGCTCCTCCGTCATGCCGGCTTCGAAATCATTTCGTGCTGCAATTGCTCGGAATAGAGAGCGCAGTCGGGCCAACATGTCACACCTCCTCCGTCGTCGCACTCAAAGCTGCGGCAATGGCAGATGCCAGCCGGTTCCAGCCCGCAGTTTCCTCGCGCAGGCGCCGCCGTCCCGCGCCTGTCAGCGTGTAGTATTTCGCCCGCCGGTTGTTTTCGCTCTGACCCCATTCCGTCGCGAGAAGTCCTTGATGTTCCAAGCGGTAGAGCGCTGGATATAAAGATCCTTGGGGAATCTCCAGGGCGTCGCCGGAGATTTGCCGGATGCGAATCAGCACGCCGTATCCGTGGAGCGGTTCGAGCGACACCGCTTTCAAGATCAGCATGTCAAGCGTGCCGGGGAGTAAGTCAGCGTTTTTTGCCATTATCTTTGGCTCCTAGTCTGTCTAGGAGTATACCACGTCTCTCCTAGCCTGGCTAGAGGAAAGCGGAATAACCAGCAAGTAATTTGTCATCTCTCTTCGTCACCTCAATGCCTCCGCCGTGGCTTTCGTAGCGCGGGCAGCCTGCCCCGATGAATCGGGGTCCCGCCCGCTGGGGCGTGGGCATCCTGCCCGCGCGCGGGGCGGGAGCGGGACGCTCCCGAGACAGCGGGCAGGATGCCCGCGCTACTTGGGCGTTTGTCGCTATATTTGCAAGCGTCTGTAAGCCTGTGTGGGCGTTCGATAGTGGGAGCCGGCAAAGTTGGGTGATGGTAAAGTCTATAGTAGCGGACCGCGATGTGCGCCGGAAACACCAACTCCGGCATTCGCGCGCCGGGAACAATTCAAACGAAAGGCACGGTGGAAATGATGAGACGATTCGGTGCAAGAGTTTCGCTGGCACGACCTATAGGAGTTCCCGCCTCGATTCTCCTATTCGCAATCTGCGGGATGGCGCAGCTTGGCGCTCCCCCTCCGCCGAGCACGCCTGCTACTCCACTTCCGCTCTCGGGGCGAAACGGGCAGAGCGGCGGGGTCGTGGCCACTGAGGCGCCGGTTCCCAGTACCACCACCAGCGTGAATGCCATCAACCCGACGATTTCGGTGTCAGGCGCCTACAGTGGAAGCACCAAGAGCACGGCGGCAATAGCGTTTTCGGGAAGGCTCTCGCTGGCGGAAGCGATCCGCCGTGGCCTCGCTTACAACCTCGGCGCCGTGGGATTGAACCAGGCGCTGCGTCAGGTCCGCGGCCAGGCGCGATCGGCCCGGAGCGCGCTGCTGCCGAATTTTAGTGCCGACGTCGCCGACACCGAAGAGACGTTCAATCTGCGATCCCTCGGTTTCAACTTCACCTTTCCCGGGTTTGCCCTCCCGAACGTGGTAGGTCCGTTTAATGTCCTGGATGTACGTGGACGCGTCTCGCAAAGCATCGCCGACTTCACGGCAATCAACAATTATCGTGCCGCCCAGCAACTGGCGCGCGCCAGCAACCTGTCCGCGCAGGATGCGCAGGATCTGGTGGTGCTCGCGGTAGCCGCCTCCTACCTTCAGGTGATCGCGGCCAACGCGCGGGTGCAGGCGGCGCAAACGCAACTCACGACAGCCAACACTCTTTATCAACAGGACATCGACCGGCTGAAGTTCGGCAAAATCGCGCAAATCGACGTCAATCGCAGCCGCGTCGCGATGCTACTTGATCAGGAACGCCTGACGACGCTGCAGAATGAGCTCGCCAAGCAGAAGATCACCCTGGCTCGCATGACGGGATTGCCCCCCAACGATCAGTATGAACTCTCGAACGCCATTCCGTTCGCCCCAGCTCCTCCCATCACTGTGGACGATGCCGTCAAACAGGCTCTCGACCAGCGTGCGGACCTGAAGGCGGCGGAGGTTCAGGTGAGCGCGGCGGAGCGGTCGCTGGCCGCGGCGCGCGCCGAGCGCTATCCTTCCGGTTCGTTCAGCGCTGACTATGGCGGCATTGGCTCCCCACTGCAGTTGCGCCCCACGTACACGATCTCGGCGACTCTCAGCGTGCCAGTTTGGAACGGTGGGCGCACGGCTGGAGACATCGAGCAGGCGCAGGCCGCTCTGGCCCAGCGCCGGGCGGAACTCGAAGACATCAGAGGGCAGGTGGAAGGCGACGTGCGTACTGCCTATCTGGACGTGGTGGCGGCCGCCAGTCAGGTGGATGTGGCGAAGCAAAACCTCGACGTCAACCAGGAAACCTTGGGCCAGACTCGCGTTAAATTCGAAAGCGGCGTGAGTACGAATGTTGACGTTGTACAATCGCAGGACTCAGTATCCAGCGCCCAGCTCGATTACATTGACAGCATTTTCGCCCACAACCTGGCGAAGTTGAGCCTCGCCCGAGCCCTGGGCAGCGCCGCAGATAAATTGGCGCAGTTCCTCACCGTGCAATAGATGTCGTTGCTCTGGGCGTGGCTAGCGCCGTTGAGGGCGTTGAGCGAACGACCGAATTTCAAAATAAAATGCACCGGGCCATGAGGGCAGGTCCGCGCCCCGGTTACTTCTTCTCGTCGGACGGTGGCGTTTCGACATAGACAAGTTGGAAGACGCTCAACCCGCCCTCCGGCTTGACGCTTACAATATGTTGCCGCTCCTTGGTGCCCGCCTTCAGGAGGGTCTCTCCATTTTCGGGATGGTCGTCCTGGCAATCCAGCCCATGCTTTGTGGCCGCCTTATCCTGATTTTCCGCCGCTTTCACGAAGTCACCGCAATTCAAGACTTTGCCGTAGGTCCCCAGAGCTTTGCGGTAGAATGACGCAATCTTATCGGGCGGATCGCTCGATTCCAACTTCAGCACGGCCAGCTTGAATCCCCACGTGTGGCCCCAGAAACCAAGCTGCACTGCCGGACTGTCGTCGGTCTTTTCCTTATGCGGCCGAGCCCCGGGGTAGAGGGGCAAACCAACTTCCTTTGCATCCGCGCGGGCGCTGGCGACAAATCCGACGCTGTCGCCCTTTCCGGGTCCCACCGAAACTGAATCTTGTTTTTCTTGCGCGAAAAGAGGCAGGCCCGCCACCATGACCAAGCCTATGGCGGCGGCTAGAACTCCATCGAGTAACCTGCAGCCTTTACCTTTGCCGCGGCCCCGATCAACACGTTGAGTTTTCATTTAGGACTCTCCCCCTGCATCCCTATACGCGGGGTAGGGAAAAGAAGTTCATTAAATCGGGAGGGAAAATCCATCAAACTCGAAGCCACATGCCTGGGCACGCTGCCGAACTTGAAACTGTTCGCGCCCTCGGTGATAATCATAGCTAGGTCGACTGGTAGAGTCAGAACAACAAATCTCACGGAAGCGTGCTGACCCATGCCCAAGAGCCCTATCGATTTCGACACCGTCCGCAAGATCGGACTCGCGCTTCCCGGCGTGGAGGAGGGCACGGCGTACGGCTTCCCGGCGCTCAAAGTGCACGGAAAGCTTCTGGCCTGTCTCCCTGCCAATCGCTCGGCCGAGCCCGGTTCGATTGTCGTTCGCGTTGATTTCGACGATCGCACCGAGCTCATCGCGGCGGCCCCCGATGTGTATTACGTGACAGACCACTACGTGGGCTTCAGCGCGGTTCTGGTCCGCCTGTCGCGGGTCAATGCTGGAGCGCTGCGGGATTTGCTCGGCATGGCCCACAAGTTTGTGACCGCGAGCGAAGCGCCCCGCTTGCCATCGCCGAAGCGCCGAAAGCCCCGACTAGGAAGATAATCGGGGGGCCCATCCTGCCTGCGGATCGTAGGTACAACGTCTTCTGCTTGCTTGGTGGGTCTACGCTTGTACGCCTGAGATTTGCGCTTTGCAAGCTGGGATTCCCCATGACCGACACCGTTGAGAACCTCATCCTGGACCTGCTGGAGTGGGTAGTACGCAAGGAACGCACCTATCAGGATACGCTGGACGTGTGGCGAACCTCCTGCCCAAGGCTTCCGGTTTGGGAAGATGCGAACGATCGCGGGCTGATCGAGCCGGTTTCCGCGACCGGCGGCTTGCTGATTCGCGTGAGCGCCGCGGGCCTGGCTCTTCTCAAGCAAAAGAGGCCGAATAGCGTACCGACTCGGCCTGGTGCATAGCACAGGGCAGAGCACCGGCGGATCCTGGGAGAAAGCTTGAAATTCGCGTGCCTGCGCTACGTCCACTACTGCGGGAATGTTGCGGGCGGCGTGATTTTTTGCCAGCCCTCGCCGTTGAGGAAATCGAGGAAGGCCAGCAGATCGCGCTTGGTTTCCTCATCGAGATAGAACGGCGCGAGGCGCGTGTCCAGGTGCGGGTTGGGCAGCCCTCCTTTTGCGTACAAATCCAAAACCTCGGAAAGAGTCTTGTCGCTGCCGTCGTGCATATAGGGCGCGCGATGGGCGAGGTCGCGCAAGGTGGGCACTTTGAATTTCCCGATGTCACTGCGTCTCTTGGTGAAATCGAAAAGGCCGAGATCGGGATTGGCGCTGGCCATGCCCACGCCCAGGTTGGCGAATTTCTCCGTGGAAAAATCCGGCCCGGAGTGGCACTCGGCGCATTCACCTTGCTTGTTGAAAAAGTCCAGGCCGTCCTTCTGCTGCTTGGTCAGTGCCGTCTTGTCGCCGGCACGGTAGCGGTCGTAGGGGAAGTTTCCCGATACGATGGTACGTTCGAAAGTGGCAATTGCTTTCGTAATACGATCGTAGGTAATAGAGCTGTCACCGAACGCGGCGGCGAAGAGAGGCGCGTATCCTCTAATGCTGCGAACCTTTTGCACCACGCCGTCGGTCGTCATGCCCATTTCATCCGGATTGGTGATGGGGAAAGCCATCTGCGCTTCCAGTGTGGGTGACCGGCCGTCCCAGAATTGCGACTTTCCCCAGGCGCGATTGATAAGGGTTGGGGGGTGACGAACTCCGGGCTTCCCGTTCACGCCGATTGCGAGCGGGGTACTGGCCGCAAAATCGTGGGCCGGCTCGTGGCAAAAGGCGCACGAGACAACACCATTGGCCGACGCCCTGGGGCACGCTAGGCCCATGGAACGACCGTTCGATGGCGGGATTGAACGCCACGTACCACGACTTCCACTGCTTATCGACGATGGGCCGGATTTCCCAGGTCCAGGTGTCGGCGGAAAAGATGGGCCGCTGGTAGCCGATTTCCGTCGATAGGCTCACCCCCACCGGCCAATGCCGTTTGTCGGGTACGCGCACCCGCGGGCGGATGTGGTCGGCCACCCACTTATAGCCCTGGTAGGGACCGTAGTTGGTGAAAATGTAGAGTCCGGTTTCAAACCAGCTTGTCCAGCCCTGAGTGATTTCCACCGTTTCGTGCTCTTGGTGTTCATCGGGAAGAACATCCAGGTAACCCGTCTTGAACCCCTCGAAAGTGAACTTGCTGTGCAGTTCCACCATGGTGCGGCCGGGCGGAATCGTGTCAGCGCCGTAAACCTGGATTTCATAGTTACCTTGGCCAAACGACGGCGCCGCGGCCACGGCGATCAGTATGGCAATTGGGATGAACTTATGTATGGCCAACTCCTGGTCAGAGATCTTTTTCCACCGGAAACAGAGCATTCTACACCCTTCGCCCACCCCACACGCTGGGTCAAGACAAGCAGCGGTGGTGGAAATGCGCTGGTCATTTTGTCGTTGTCGTGGTCATCGCAGAAGCGCCTTCCTGCCCGGCGCAAACATTTTGTCCGAGAAATCCGGGCCCGTTGCCGACTCGTCCTTTGGCTCCCATCTTGCTGAGTAGTTGGGAGCATTGGGCATTCTTAGCATATCCACAATGCGCGTTGTCAATACCCTTCGCGAGGTACAGAATCCATGAGCAGCAGACGAACCTTTCTTAAGTCCTCCGCCGGTTTGGCGGCATCCTTGGCGGTGCGCCCGATGACGGCGACACAAGCCGGCCCCGCGGCATCTCTTCCCACGGTGCGCTTCGGCGACGCGGAAATCAGCCGCATGGTGATGGGCTGCAACCAGTTTTATGGTTACTCGCACTTTAACGGCCTGTTGGACCAACTGATGCGCGATTGGAACACCCCCGACCGAATCTGCGAGACGCTGCTTCAGTGCCAGCAAAATGGCATTACCGCGTATCAGTACGCCCACCGCGACAGGCCCGTGAAGGATATGGAGAATTTCCGCTCGAAGGGCGGAAATATGCACTTGATCGCAACCGACCCAACCCTCGGTCCCGTGGAAGACGTGGTCCGGCGCACGAACGCGATGGCGCTCTACCTCCACGGCGAGCGGACTGACGTCCTCTTCCGCGAGGGCAAGATGGACGAGGCGCTCGAGTACACCAAGCGAGTGCGGCAGGCGGGAATCCGCGTGGGCATCGGAACGCACAAGCCGGAAGTGGTGGAATACGTGGAAGAGCATGGATGGGACGTGGATTTCTACATGCTGTGTGTCTACAATCGCACCCGCACGCCGGAGGAATATCGCAAGTTGCTGGGTGTGCTGCCGCTGCCCGCGTCAGACGTCTATCTTGAAACCGATCCTCCCCGCGCCTACGCGGTGGCTCGCAAGACTTCCAAGACCTGCTTCCTATTTAAAATTCTCGCCGCCGGCCGCGTCGTGAGATCTTCGGAAGAAGTCGACAACGCTTTCAAGCTGGCCTTCGACAGCATCAAGCCTCAGGATTGTGTCGTGGTCGGAATGTTTCCCCGCTTCAAGGATGAGATCAAGGAAAACTGTGACCGCGTGCGGCGGATTCTGAACTATAACTCTTGAACACTTCGCGCCCGCGATACACGGCGCGGTCACCCAGCCGCTCTTCGATCCGCAGCAGGCGATTGTACTTCGCCAGGCGCTCGGAGCGGGTGATGGCGCCCACCTTCAACTGCCCCGCCCCTGTCCCCACGGCCAAGTCGCTCATAGAATCGTCTTCCGTCTCGCCGGAGCGCGCGCTGACCACGGTGCCATAGCCCGCTCGTTGCGCGAGTCTGATGACTTCCAGCGTTTCGCTCAGCGTACCGATCTGATTCATCTTCACCAGCACCGCATTGGCAATCCCATTGCGAATTCCCTCCGCGAGCCGCCGCGGGTTGGTAACAAAGTTGTCATCACCAATCAATTGGCAGCGCTTGCCCAGGCGCTCGGTGAGCAGCTTCCAGCCCGCATCATCATTTTCCGCCACGCCATCCTCGATCGAAAGAATGGGATAACGGTCGCACCACGCCGCCAGGCGCTCCACCAAATCGTGGGAAGTCCATTCCGCGTGCTCGGTGGAAAGCTGGTATCGGCCGCTTCGATAAAAGTGGCTGGCCGCCACATCGACGGCAATGGCCGCATCTTCTCCGGCCCTGTATCCCGCGCGTTCTATGGTTTCCACCATCACTTCAAATCCCACTTCGTTGGACGCAAGCTGGGGAGCGTAGCCGCCTTCGTCAGCGACACCCGGAGAGCATACGCCGCGAGCCTTCAAAACGTCTTTCATGGCTTTGTGAATCAGCACCACGTCGTGCAGTGCTTCCGAGTAGCGCTCGGCGCGCAACGGGATCACCTGGAAATCCTGGAAGTCGATGTTGCCGCCGCCGTGCAGACCGCCGCTCGCGATGTTGACCATGGGCACCGGCAACTCGACCGCGCCCTGTCCGCCCAAATAAGCATAGAGCGGCATGCCGCTTGACGCCGCAGCCGCGCGCGCCGTCGCGAGCGAGGCTCCCAGGATGGCGTTTGCCCCCAGACGGCGTTTATTGTCAGTGCCATCCAGTTCGCACAGGCGGTAGTCAAGCGCCTGCTGATCGCCCGCCTCCATGCCGCGGAGGGCGGGTGCAATCACCTGCGCGACATTCTCCAAAGCCGTGCGCACGCCGAGCCCGTGATAGCGCTTCGGGTCGTGGTCGCGCAACTCAAGCGCCTCGCCCTGTCCCGTGGAAGCCCCGGAAGGAACGATGCCTCGCCCCATTGCCCCGTCGTCGAGAAAGACGTCCACCTCGACGGTGGGATTACCACGCGAGTCAAGAATCTCGCGAGCACGAATAGTGTTTATTCTGGACATTTGTTTTTCCGATCGAAAAGACCAAGAAGATGTAAATGATAAGATATAAATGATAAATCAACCGACTGCGGGTTCCGCCGGATTCTTCATCTTTCGTTTAGCGTTAACGATGATTGCCGTCAACACGGCGTATATTTCTTCTGTTTCCCGTCGAATGGCAGACAGGCGTTGGGAAGAAACGATCGTCGAGTCCACCATCAATCGTAACCAATACGAAAATTCCCGGGCTTCCTTCTGGGCAATGCCGAACTTGTGAACGAAGTCCGCGCGACTTTCGCCGGAGTGAGCCTCCTCCACGTTTGCTCCAATGGATGTGGCTGCGCGCAAATACTGTTTGGCAATTACCCGGCCAGCTACATCCTTCCCTCTCTGGACAAACCGAAATAGTTCAATCGCTCGAACCGCATACTGAACAGTCCGCTCCCGAATATCTGGAGCACCGCGAATCGGCCTAACAGGTCGATCCATGTCTTGAGTCACGCCGCCCTCCCCACCCAAACGTTCCCTTTTACCTCTTATCCTTTACCTTTTACACTTTATCTTTCCGCCAATTCAACCGCCCAATCGTTTTTCGCTCACCTCTTACCCGTCATACTGTTCCCTTTATACTTCTCCCCACCTTCTCCTCCACCTCCGCAAGCCGTGACGGGTGATCGCAGAGGATCCAAGCCGCCACGCTCCGCACCGCGTCTTTGGTCGGCTCATCCTGAATGTATTCGACCGGCGATTTTCCGTCGATGCGCGCGAGCATCAGTCCGCCGAGGTGGCGGAGTGTCATGGCCTCGAATCCGCTGGCGGCTTCCGGCGCCAAGGCGGCGTGGAGTGATCTCCAAAAATCGTCGGCCAAGGCAACGAACTGCCGGCCTGCGGAGGCTTGATGGAAAGCCTTCAAGAAGAGGTGGTTTAAAGCGAAGGCCGAGTCGAACGACGGATCGCCCCAATGCACGACCTCGAAATCGATCAGAAAGATGTTTTCGCCGCGCACCAGCATGTTCTTGGGGCTATAGTCGCCGTGCACCAGCGAGGTGCGGATTGCGAGCGAGGTCTCAATCAGGTTGTCAAACTCCCGGCGCAGTTCGGGATGGCGAGAGGCCGTGGTACGGTAATAGGGATCGATGCGGAGTTGATCGAACACGGTGCGGTCCCAGAACTGCGCGCTCAGCGAAGCATCCCCGCGCGAAGCGTTGATCATCTTCGCCAGCAGCAATCCCGCGTTTCGAGCGACTTGCGAATCGGCGCGGCGGGCCAGCAGCGAGTCCTTCCACACTTGGGACCCTAACGGCGCGGCGGTCATGATGTAAAGGAAGTTTTTGAAGTCGATATGAATCACTTCCGGCAGCGCCGCAGCGCCCAACACCGGCCGCAGCGCCTGGATGGATTCTGCCTCACGATAGATGCGGGCGCGGTCGGAGCGCCAATCGTCCTTGACGCGCAACTTTCCGAGCGACTGCTTGATCACCCAGCGCCGCTCGTGCGGCAGGGCCCACTCCACCAGAAGCACGTTGTTCGAAACGCCACCCCCCAAAGCACTGACAGTGACTTCATCCTCGTCGCCCAGGAAGCCCTGCGCCGCGAGGTAATCGCGCACATTCTGCGGGCTCAGTTCGAAGTCTTCGTCCGTCATGAGTGAGTAGACTCTGCTAGAAAAGTGAGAATCTCAGAGTCGCGCTACGGGTTGCCCGGCTGCGTCCACACGTTCCAGCAGCAGGTAGCGCGCGTCGCACGTTGGACAGCGCACCTCGAATCCGCGTGAGGACGTTTCCGCCCCTACGTCAGCTACCAGGCCGAAGTGTCCGTCGGGTGAGCGATAGAATTCAAACATCAATTGCCCACATCGCGCGCAGAATTGCCGGCGGCGCACCACGCCAACTGTTTCAATCATAGCGACTTACATCCCTCCGCGCAGGCCGACCAGCTTCCGCCAAATCGTGCAAATAACATAATACCGGAAACGCGAGAGGATGCGTGAAAGACCGCGACCCAACCCGAATCCTTCGCTCGACGCTCTCGCCGGGCAGGCCCTGAAGGTGACGGCCGCTTAACTCTTGAAGGCCGTCTATGCCAGGACTAGAATGGCCGCGGGAGGTGTGTTTGTTCCCGAAGCAACCACTCTCTTTCCGCCTTTCCCTTCCCTCGCCAAGATTTAGCGGGACTTCGGCAAGTGTCACATCGCTACCAAACGATGGGTGTACCACCCCGCGCCTTCTTTTAGTATGGCGGGAGCGGGACGCTCTCGCCCCAGCGGGCAAGATGTCCGCGCTACGGGCGTTCAGGCAGCCTCGGCCCGCGGGTCTGCCCATTTCTGCCCATCGGCCTGGGCTTGGGTTGGCGCCGAGGGACGTTTTGTCGCTGCTGCCCGCGGCTGCTTGCTCGTGTTTTCTTCAACATAGCCGGATGCACCTGCATTTTTGTGTGCGTCGCGCGCGTCGCGGGCCGCGGTGGCCGCGACTGTAGCCGCGGCCTCCCACCGCCGTGGCGTCGATCCGAGATCGACGCCACTGTCCGCGGACAAAGCGCCCGCTCCGGCGTCCTCCGCCTCAGACTGCGCCTGCGACGGTTGGTCGGACGTTTTGGCCT